>NZ_JBHYVA010000137.1:0-15176 GCF_042750055.1 Streptomyces sp. NPDC059456 | reverse complement strand
GGTGGAGACGTCCCCCTTGGTCCCCACCGGGTCCCCTCCCCGGTGGGGGACGCGGGCCGGTCCGGTCACTTCCACACCCCCGGTGGAGTGCCGGGACGGCCTCTTGGCGTGCCCGCTATCGGGCGGAGGCCAGGGGCAGGGTCACCGCCGAGGCCGCCGGGTCGAGCGTCACCCGGGTGCCCGCCGGGTAGCGCAGGGTGTGGTCGCGGTCGGTGGAGGTGAGGACGATCCCGATGCGGTGGCCCGCCGGGACGATGTGCTCGGTCGGCTCCAGGTCCCAGCGGAAGGTGTACGTCCTGCCCGGCTCCACGGGGCTCTGCCAGGCGGGGCTGTTGCGGTTGCGCACGTCCGTCCACCCCCGGGTGATGATCTTGAACGGCTTGTCCGCGCGGCTGAACTCCTTCAGCGGGCGGCACCCGGTGTTCCCGGGCGCGCTGTCGCCGAAGCACCAGTTCTCCTGGCCGGCGTTCAGCTTCACCGGGTAGTTCGCCGGGCCGTAGTCCACGAGGAACGCCGACAGGTACGGGGAGGGGCCGTCCACACCTGCCCGCATGCTGATCCGGGGGGTGCCGGAGATCCGCACGGCCCCCTCCAGCGGTTCCGTCAGGTACGCGAGCCGCGCCGGGTCCTCGCCCTCCGGGGCGGTGGCCAGCTGGTCGCCGGTGCGCGACGGGTCGTCCGTCCAGCCGCGCGCCTGCGGACCGTGCAGGGAGGCGAGCTGCAGGGTCCGGTCGAGGGCGCCGCGGGCGGGCCACTCGCGGTACGCGTCCCACGTGCCCGACGGGCGCTGCACCTGCACCCGCGGCTCGGCGTCGGCCCCGGAGCGCAGCCCCATCAGCTCCTGGTCGAACCACTTGTGGACCGAGTCCAGCCAGGCCTGGCGGCGGATGTCCAGCGGGTCGTCGTGCTGGCCCTGCGTCAGCCACAGCCGGGACTTCACGCCCGAGCGCTGGAGCCGCGACCACAGGTCGAGGCTCTGCTTGGGGCGGACGTTCCAGTCGTTCAGGCCGGCGACGAGGAAGACCGAGGCGCGGATCCGGTCGGTGCGGGAGCGGAAGTCGCGTTCCCGCCAGAAGGAGTTGAGGTCGCCGTTCTCGTGCCCCATGCGGGCCTGCACGTCCGCGACCGCCCGGGCGCAGGCCTCGGGCCGGTCGCGGGTCAGGACGAGCTTGACGTGCATGTCGGCGTCGTTGCCGGGGTAGCCCATGGGGCCGACGTTCCCGCCGTTCGCGCGGTAGTAGTCGTACCAGTCGGACACCGGGAGCATCGGCACGACGGTCTTCAGGCCGCGCACGCCGGTGGTGGCGGCGGCCAGTGCCAGGGTGCCCTTGTAGCTGGTGCCGGTCATCGCGGCGGTGCCGGTGGACCAGCCGGTGGCCCTGGCCGCGGTGCCGGTGTCGTCGACGGCCGTGGTGGCGCCGGCCCGGCCGTTCAGCCAGTCCACCACCTTGGTCATCGCCTTGACCTCCTCGGGGGACACGGTGCCGGGGCAGCCGGTGGAGCCGCCGGTACCGAGCGTGGAGACCGCGAGGGTGGCGTAGCCGCGCGAGACGAAGTAGTTGTCCCAGTACGGCGGGTACTGGTCGACGTCCTTGGCGGCCTCGCCCGGCGCCCAGGGGGCCAGCTGCGGGGTGCCGGTGACATCGGCGGGGTGGAAATCGGCCTTGGCGAAGCCGCCGTGGTACGGGGAGGCCTCGATGATCGCCGGGACCTTTCGGGGCGTGTCCGGGCGGATCACCTGGACCCGGACCCTGTCCTCGCGGCCGTCGCCGTCGGTGTCCGTGTCCGTGGTCACGAACACGGTTTCGCGTATGGCCTTGCTGAAGTCGTGCACCGGCTGCGTGCCCTGTGCCTGCTGTGCGTACGCCATGGCCGGCGTTCCGGTGAGCAGGGAGGCAACGGCTGCGGTGAACACGACGGTACGTCGTGCGATGTGCATGGATGCGCTCTCGGTAGAGGCTGGAACGGGGGTCGCACGGCGGAGCCGGGGCGGTCGGCCCGGCCGGGCCGCACGGGCGACCGGACGGCGAACCCCCGCGCAGCGGCGCGGGGTTCGCGGTGGGGCCACCCCAACACGTTCCGCGGTACGAGATCAAGTGCTGCGGCGGTCCGGGAGAGCGCCGGGAGAGCGGCGAGAGAGCCCGGAGACGGCCGCTGCCTAGCCTGTCCGGCATGTCTGATCATGCGATGGACCAGAACGTCCCGTCCCGCCGCAGAACGGGCCGGGGCAAGCGCGCCGGCGTGGCCGCGGCGGCCGTGGCAGCCACGGCCGTGCTCGGCGGGGGTGCGTACGCGGGCTACCGCTTGCTCTCCCCGCCGTCGCAGGACAAGGACGTCGCGGCCGCCGCGGGCAGGCTCCAGGAGTTCCTCGACGCCTGGGCGGCGAACCGCCCCGCGGACGCGGCGGCCCTGACCGACTCGCCGGACAGCGCCCGCTCGCTGCTCCAGTCGGTGATGAAGAACGTCGCGCCGACGAAGGCCGTGATCACCGCGGACCGCCCCCGCGCCTCGAAGGGCGGCGAGGGCGCCGTCACCGTGCCGTTCAAGGTCTCCTTGCAGACCGCGGGGGCCGGGGAGCTGGCGTACGACTCCGAGGCGAAGGTCCTCAAGGACGACTCCGGCGCCTGGAAGGTGCAGTTCTCCACGCCCGTGGTGCACCCGCAGATGGAGGCCGGCCAGACGCTCGCGCTCACGGCGAACGGCGGCCGCGGCCGCATCCTCGACAAGGACGGCGCCCCGTTGGAGGCCGCCTCCCTCACCGGGGCGGTCGACGAGCAGGGCAAGGGCGTCTCGGGGCTCCAGGCCCGCTACCAGAAGGAGCTGTCCGGCGGCGCCGCGTACGGCAAGTCCGTCGTGGTGGCCGACCGCCGGTCGGGCGCCGTGGTCAGGCCCCTGACACAGGGACCGTCCGGCAAGGGCGAGGACATCCGCACGACGATCGACCAGAAGGTCCAGCGGGCCGCCTCGGGCGCCCTGGAAGGCCTGGACAAGAACGCCTCGATCGTCGCGGTCGACCCGCGCACCGGCGCCGTCCTCGCCGCCGCGAACCGGCCCGGCGGGATGAACCGGGCCCTGGAGGGCCGCTATCCGCCCGGCTCGACCTTCAAGGTCGTCACGGCGGCGGCGCTGCTGAAGTCCGGCATGAAGCCGACGGACGCGGCGGCGTGCCCGAAGTTCACCTCCGTGGACGGGCAGCGCTTCGAGAACCAGAACCAGTTCGTCCTGCCGGAGGGCTCGCTCCTGCGGGACTCCTTCGCCAAGTCCTGCAACACCTTCTTCGTCGAGGCCCGTCGCAAGGTGGCCGGGCCGGCCCTGCCGGAGACCGCCAAGGCCTTCGGCATCGGCAGCCCGTGGGACGTCGGGGCCGCCTCCTACGACGGCTCGGTCCCGCTGCCCGCCTCGGACAACGAGCTCGCCGCCAGCACCATCGGGCAGGCCCGGGTGCAGGCGTCGCCGCTGGTGATGGCTTCCATGGCGGCCACCGTCAAGGAGGGCTCCTTCAAGCAGCCCGTCCTGGTGCCGGACCACGTCCGCAGCCGGCACACCGCCCCGGCCCTGGAGGCGCAGGTGGCAGAGGGGTTGCGGGGGATGATGCGCGCCACCGTCCTGCACGGGGCCGCTGCCGCGCTGAAGGACGTACCGGGCACGGCGCACGCCAAGACCGGCACGGCCGAGTACGGCGAGGCCAGGCCGCCGCAGACGCACGCCTGGATGATCGGCTACCTCGGCGACCGGGACGTGGCCTGGTCCGTCCTGATCGAGGACGGCGGCTCGGGCGGCAAGGACGCCGGCCCCGTGGCCGCCCGGTTCCTCGAAGCCCTCCGCTGAGCACGCCGTACGGCGCGCGCTGCGCGCCGTACGTCCTGCGGCGCGGGCTCCCGCCGCCACCGCAGCGGGTGCGTGCCCGCACCCGCCAAGACCGCACCGCCCGCAACCTGCAACACAGTTGGGACTGAGACCCTGTGGTTTTCGACGCCGCGTCGCACGGGACCGTGAACCCGTCGGACAGCACGGGCGGAACGCTCCGCTTCGTCCGCACCGACGACTTCGACTCCCTCGACCCCGCCGACACGTACTACGCGTACACCTGGAACTTCATCCGCCTCCTCGGCCGGCCCCTGGTCGGCTACCGGACCGGGGAGGACGGCCGGCCGCAGCCGGTGCCGGACCTCGCCGCCTCCCTCGGCGAGCCGTCGGACGGCGGCCGCACCTGGACCTACCGGCTGCGCCAGGGCGTGTGCTTCGAGGACGGCACCCCCGTCACCTCGCAGGACGTTCGCTACGCGGTCCTGCGCGCCAACTTCCCCGAGCAGGTCTACCCGGGCGGGGTGACCCGCGGGGGCCCGGCCTACTTCCGGCAGTACCTGACGGGGCCGGAGGGCATCGGAACACCCGATGAGCACACCGTGGTGTTCCGGCTGAAGGAGCCGTTCGCGGGCTTCGACTACCTGGCCGCGCTGCCCACCACGATCCCGGTGCCGCAGCGGGCCGACACCTACCCCGAGTACCGGTGGCGGCCGGTCTCCTCGGGCCCGTACCTGATCGGGGAGTACCTGCCCGGGGAGCGCCTGGCCCTGGTCCGCAACCCGCACTGGGTCCGCGAGAGCGACCCCGTCCGCACGGCGCTGCCGGACGCGGTCACGGTCAGGCTGGGGGTGTCCGGGCCGGAGGTGGACCGGATGCTGCTGGCGGGAGAGGCCGACATCGACCTGGCCGGGGTCGGCGTGCAGCCGGAGACCCAGGACCGGCTGCTGGCGGATCCGGCGGCCAGGGAGGGCGTGGACAACCCGCACACCGGCTTCGTGTGGCTGTACTGCATCAACCAGAACGTCGGGCCGCTGCGGGACGTCCACGCCCGGCGCGCGGTGCAGTACGCGACGGACAAGGCGGCGATGCGCGCCGCGTACGGCGGGGAGCCGGCCGGGGACATCGCCACCACGCTCCTGCCACCCACGGTGGCGGGCCACGAGTCCCACGACCGCTACCCGGTGGGTCCGGACGCCACCGGCGATCTCGACGCCGCCCGACGGGAGTTGGCGCTGGCCGGGCTCCCGGAGGGCTTCCGCACCCGGATCGCGGCGCGGGAGGACCGGCGCAAGGAGTGGAACGCGGCGTTCGCGCTGTCCAGGGGCCTGGCCCGCGTGGGCATCGAGGCGGAGGTGGTGCCGTTCACCTCCGGCGGCTACTTCACCGAGACGGCGGGCGTTCCGGCGTACCTGCGGGAGCACGGCATCGGCATCGTGATGTTCGGTTGGGCGGCGGACTTCCCGGACGGCTTCGGCTACCTGCAGCAGATCGCGGACTCGCGCGCGATCAAGGAGGCGGGGAACCAGAACCTGGGTGAACTGGCGTCCCGGGAGATCGACGCCCTGCTCGATGCGGGGGCCCGGACCTTCGACGCGCGGGCCCGGGAGGCCCTGTGGGCGGCCGTGGACCGGGAGGCGATGGAGGCGGCCGTCATGTGCCCCTACATGTACGTCAAGTCCGTGGTGGTCAGGGGCGGTCGGGCCGCGAACGTGCGCATGTCCCAGGTGTACGGAATGTACGACTACGCAGCGATGTCACTGCGCAGCTGATCCTCATTTGCGAAAGGGGATCTTGAGCAATAACCTGGTCAAGTCATCCGTAAGGCGACTTTTTGACCAAAAGTCGCTTGCGGATGCGGGAATACGATGATCAGGGGGATGACATCGATACTGCGACGCGCGTGACAGTCCGGCTTCTCGGGCCGGTAACCGCCTTCCATGCAAACGTCCGGGTTCCGGTTCAGGGCCAGCGCCAGTTGAAGTTCCTGGCCAGTCTCGCTCTGAATGCGGGACAGATGGTGACGAAGGAGTCGATCGTCGAGGATTCGTGGGACACGGATCCCCCGAAGACGGTCTCCGGGCAGCTGCAGAACAGTGCATGGATGATCCGGACCGCATTCGAGGGGGTGGGTGTGGGGCGGGAGATCCTCGCCTCCCACGCCCTCGGCTACCAGCTCCACGTCCCGGCCGGCCGGGTGGACGTGTACGTCTTCCGCGACATGGTCCGGGAGTCGAAGGAACAGGGCCAGGCCGGCCGGTACCGGGAGGCGTCCGACCGCCTCGACGAGGCCCTGGCCCTGTGGAAGGGGCAGGCACTCGCCAACATCACCTCCGCCCGGCTGCGGGCCCGCGCCGACGGGCTCGACCGGGAGCGGCTCGCCGCGCTGGAGCAGCGGGCGCGGCTCGACGTCAAGCTCGGCCGGAACGAGGAGGCGATCGCCCGCCTGCACGGGCTGATCGCCGGGGATCCGCTGCGCGAGGACCTCTACGTGGCCCTCATGCACGCGTACTACGGCGCCGACCGCCAGGCCGACGCGCTCAACGTGTTCCACCAGGCCAAGCGGACGCTGATGGACGAGATCGGCATCATGCCGGGGCGCCGGCTGCGGGAGACGATGCAGTCGATCCTGGCGCAGCAGCTCCAGATCGCCGCATAGGCGCTCGGGCCCCAGGGCTCGGACAGGGCCGCCACGGGTCGTACCCGTGACGGCCCGCTTTTCGGGCCGCATTGCATAGATTTTCAAGATCACGCATACTGATGCACGCCTGATCCGCTCCGGAACCATTCGAGGGAAGGACTGCCGTGACGCACGCACTGCCGAAGGGCTTCGTCGTCCACACCGCGCCGGTCGGGATCGCCGACGACGGACGCGACGACCTGTGCATCATCGCCTCCGAGGTCCCCGCGAAGACGGCGGGGGTCTTCACCCGCTCCCTGTTCGCCGGGCCGTCGGTCCTGCTGTCGCGCGAGGCCGTCGCCGACGGCTCGGCCCGCGGCGTCGTCGTCGTGGCCCGCAACGCCAACGTCGCCACCGGCGCCGAGGGGGCCCGCAACGCCGCCGCGGTCCGCGACGCGGCCGCCCGCGCCGTCGGGATCGACCCCGCCGAACTGCTCATCGCCTCCACCGGGGTGATCGGCGTGCAGTACCCGCTGCCGTCGATCCTCGGTCACCTCGAAGGCCTGGCCTGGCCTCCGGAGCGGCCGGCCGCCGGCATGGACGCCGCCGCGCGGGCCATCATGACCACCGACACCCGGCCCAAGTGCGTGTCCGTACGTGTCGGCGACGCCGTGCTGACCGGCGTGGCGAAGGGCGTCGGGATGATCGAGCCCGACATGGCCACCCTGCTCACCTTCTTCGTGACGGACGCCGAGCTCGACGGGGCGTGGCTGACCGCCGCCTTCAAACGGGTGATGGACGTGACCTTCAATGCGGTGTCCATCGACACCGACACCTCCACCTCCGACAGCGCCGCCCTCTTCGCCAACGGCCTGGCCGGCCCGGTGGACCCGCAGGCCTTCGAAGCGGCCCTGCGCGAGGTCGCGTTGGCACTGGTGAAGATGATCGCCTCGGACGGCGAGGGCGCCTCCAAGCTCATCCAGGTGACGGTCACCGGGGCCCGTGACGGCGCCCAGGCCAAGCGGGTCGGCAAGGCCGTGGTCAACTCGCCCCTGGTGAAGACCGCCGTGCACGGCGCCGACCCCAACTGGGGCCGGGTCGTGATGGCCGTCGGCAAGTGCCAGGACGACACGGACATCGCGCCCGAGCGCGTCCGCGTCTCCTTCGGCGCGGTCGGGGTCTACCCGCCGGCCGGCGACGAGCAGGCCCGGCGCGCCGAGGTCGCCGACTACCTGAAGGCCGCCGACGAGGTCCTGATCGGGATCGACCTCGGCATCGCCGACGGCTCCTTCACCGTCTACGGCTGCGACCTGACCGAGGGCTACGTCCGCCTGAACTCGCAGTACACGACCTGAGCCCCGGTCGCGGCCGGGGTGCGGGCCCCTGCCCGGGCCGAGCGGTCCGCGGCGGCCTCGGCCTGCGGATGAGTTCGACCGCACGCTGGCGGCCGTCGGCGATATCGACCGGCGGGTCTACCGCAAGACCTTCGCCAACGTCGTCGACCGCCCCGCGGAACATTTGCCGACGTGCGGCATCGGTGTCGAAGCCCGCGGCCTGCGATTCGAACGCCATCTGGACTGCAGGGGCAAGTGGGACTCAGGGACACGATCCACTGAGTGGCCGGTTATCGCCGACGCTATCGCCCGGTGCACGTATGTTCGGGCCCCGTGCTCTGTAACTGCCGACCTCAATAGGCGAGTTGTAGTAATCTCGCAACACCTTGCATGTTTGTCAACAAGTCAAGGATCTCGGTCGACCAGCCCAGCCTGCGTCTGCTGTCCTACCGGCCGGTTCACGCCGTTCCAGTGTCTCGCCCGGCTGGCAGTCAGGGTCGAACCCCTGCCGTTTGCTGGTTGAGGTGGCCCGAGAGTGTCGAGCTGCGTCACGACAACCGATCTATGAGAGGCCCGGAAACCATGCTCAACCTGGAACTGCTCAGGTCAGACCCCGAAGGCGTGAAGGCTGGACTCCTGAAGCGGATGGACTCGGTGGACTTGGGTCCGATCCTGGAGGCGGACCAGTCTCGCCGGTCTCTGGCCATGCGCGTCGAGAAGGCCAGGAGTGAGCTCAAGAAGCAGTCCAAGGAGATCGGGACCCTCAGGGCATCCGGGGTCGACACTGCGGCGCAGCAGGAGGCGACGGCCGGGCTCGCCGACGAGATCACGCAGCTGCAGGCCGAGCTCAATCAGGTGGAGCAAACTCTGCAGCAGCTGATGATGGAGCTGCCCAATATTCCCGATGCGCAGGTTCCCGTCGGTGGCAAGGAGATGAACGAGGTCGTCCACACCTGGGGTGAGGCCCCGGAGCTCGGCCCCGACGCACTGGACCACGTGGAACTCTGTACGCGGCTCGGCCTGGTCGACTTCCCGCGCGGTGTGAAACTGGGCGGATCCGGCCACTGGCTGTACCGGGGGCAGGGTGCGGCGCTCGAGTGGGCACTCCTGGACTACTTCTCGCGGGAGCACTACCAGGCGGGATACGAGTTCATGCTCCCGCCGCACCTCTTGACGGAGGAAAGCGGTTTTGCCGCCGGGCAGTTCCCGAAGTTCTACGACGACGTGTTCCACCTGGTTCCGGACGGCGGGGGGCGCGGATCCTTCCTGCTGCCCACTTCGGAGACCGCGATTCTGAACACGTATCGCGATGAGATCATCCCCGACTCCAGCCTGCCGATGAAGGTGTTCGCCTACACGCCGTGCTACCGCAAGGAATCGGGCGGATACCGTACCGAAGAGCGCGGCACCATTCGCGGTCACCAGTTCAACAAGGTCGAGATGTTCCAGTTCGTCGCACCCGAGGACGCGGACGCGGCCTTCGAGGAGATGCTGCGCCGGACGGAGTCCCTGGTCGAAAACCTGGGACTTCACTACCGGACCTCACGGCTCGCTTCCCGCGACGTCAGCGCAACCATGCGCAAAACGTTCGACGTGGAGATCTGGATTCCCAGCCTGGGGACGTACAAGGAAGTGTCCTCGGTCTCCTGGGCGGGTGACTACCAGGCGCGTCGGGCGAACATCCGCTACCGGCCCCAGGGTGCCAAGGGCACGGCGCTCGTCCACACGCTCAACGCTTCCGGCCTGGCCACCAGCCGCCTGCTGCCCGCGATCGTCGAGCAGAACCAGCAGCCCGACGGTTCCATCGTGGTGCCGAAGCCGCTCCGCCACTGGCTCGGCACGGATGTGATCCGCCCGAAGGGCTGAAGGAAATGCGGGTTGCAGCCTGCCGGGCTGCCGGCCTGATGGCTTGACGCCTGGAGTGCTCCGGGTGGTGAGGGATTGCGCTCCACTTGCCACCCGGAGCCCGGGAGCTGCTCGGAGCTCGGCCGAAACGGAGAGGAGTTCTCTCTTGCCCGACAGGTCCATCGTGCAGCTGCTGCACACCCTGGATGCCCATGAAAAGCGAGCCCGTAATTCGCTGAACTTCACGCCCAGCGAGAACACCATGTCGCCGCTGGCCCGGTTACCGCTCGTCCTGGACACCTACTCACGCTATTTCTTCGACCATATGAGCCTGTTCAACGAATGGCTGTTCTTCGGGGGAATCGAAGCGGGTCGGATAGAACTCGACATACTGAGGCCCCTGCTCCAGGAGATGGCCGGCGCGCAGTTCGTCGACGTCCGGCCGATATCAGGCCTCAACTGCATGACGATCGCCATGGCCGGCCTGTGTCCCAGGGGCGGGACGATGCTCACGGTTCCGGAGGCGAGCGGCGGTCACATGAGCACGACCCACGTGGCCGACCGCCTGGGCATCCGGACGCTTCCCATCCCCATGGCGGGGACCCACGACGTGGACCTGTCCTCGCTGGAGAGACTCCTCGCGCAGTCCCGGCCCGATCTGATCTATCTCGACCAGTCGAGCCAGCTCTTCCCCATGGATCCGCATCCCGTACGGCAGTTGATCGACGCGGTGTCGCCGGAGACCGTGCTTCACCTGGACTCCAGTCACACCAACGGCCTCATCCTCGGCGGGGCGCTACCGAATCCGCTCCGGCGTGGCGCCCATACCTTCGGGGGATCCACCCACAAGACGCTCCCCGGACCACACAAGGGGTTCCTCGCCACGAACGACGAGCGGCTGCGCGACCGACTGGACGCCATCGCCTATCACTACGTCAGCCACCATCACCTGGGTGCAGTGGTGTCCCTGGCCATCACTCTCCTGGAGCTGCGTGACTGCAACGGTGAGGACTACGCCCGTCGGGTGATGGCCAACGCCCGCCGCTTCGCCGGGGCGCTGTGGGAGCGAGGGATTCCCGTGGCGGAACCTGATCTGGGGTTCACGGCGTGCCATCAGGTGTGGGTCAAGCCCCTCACCCGTACGGATGCCACGAAGACCGCGCAGCTGCTCGAGGAGAACGGGCTCCTCGTCAACAAACTGACGGGGTTGCCCGGAATCCCGGGACCGGCGTTCAGGCTCTCCCTTGCCGAAGCCACCCGGCTCGGCGCGAAGGACGCCGAAGTGGACGAACTCGCCCTGGTGTTCGCGGACCTGCTGTCCGACACCACGCGGGACCGTCACGAGGACGTCCTGGAGCTGCGGCGCCGTCTCGGCCGTCCCCGCTACTGCTACGACCACGAGGACCTCCGGGCCTTGGGTGCGCCCGCGGACCTGCTGGACCTGTTCAGCACCGTGATCGATACGGTGAGGCATCGTCAGGGGGACTGATGGCGGAGCGTCGGAGTCTTCGGATCGGTGACCTCACTGCGATCGCGGTCCCTGCCGAGCCGGCCATCAGCCCCGACGGCCGGCACATCGTCTACGTACTCAGGACATCGGACGCCGAAGCCGACCGCGAGCGGCGGTCCCTTTGGTGGGTGACCCCCGGCAGGGGCAGGCCGCGCCCGCTGACGCAGGGGCCGGCGGACTACGCACCGGCGTGGTCCCCGGATGGCGGCCGGGTGGCGTTCCTGCGCGGGGACTCCGGCAGCCCGGCGCAGGTGTGTCTCATCACCGTCGGCAACGGCGGGACCGAGCAGCTGGCCCAGCTGACCCAGCTGCCCCTGGGCGCCGGACGGCCGGTGTGGAGCCCTGACGGCACACGGATCGCCTTCACCGCACCGGTCGGCAAGGAGACGAAAGGGCCTGCAGAGGAAGGCCCGGCGAAGGCCGGGCGCACCCACATGCATGTCCTGCACGTCATCACCCGCGAACTGACCCGTGTCACGGAGGGATTCCGGTCGGCAGGGGTGCCGTCCTGGGCCCCGGACGGCACCCGTCTGGCGTTCCCGGCCATCCGGGATCCGGGCGTGGACCCGGCCGGGATCTGCGCAGCCCACGTACTCGACGTGACGCGGCCCGGTGCGGCGCCCGTACGGGTGGGGTCGCCGGCAGGGGTGGCCGAGACGGTCAACTGGCACCCGGACGGTACCGCCCTGCTCGTGCGGGGCCAGGGGCGCTCGGGACCGGGGCACTCACGGCTGTGGCGCGTGCCGCTGGACGGCGGTCGGCCCGCGGAGCTGACCGGTCATCTGGACCGCAACGTCATGTCGGCCGTGCTGGGCAGCAGGTACCGACACGGGCCCGGCGGGCCGGGCGAGCGGGAAGCACTGGTTCTCCTCCGGGACGAAGGGCACTTCCACCTGTACGGCGTCGGCGTCGACTCAGCCGAGTGGCGCGTGGTCGTCGGCGGGGCCGGCCGCAGCGTCAGCGCCGCCACCGCTGCGGAGGGCTCGGGCACCCTCGCACTGGTCGTGGCGACTCCCACGTCCTACGGTGAGATCGTCGCCGTCGATCCGGCCGACGGCACCGAGCGGATCCTCACCGCCCACGGTGACATGGCCCTGCCCGGCATCGCACTGTACCCACCGGTGGAGCGCAGATTCACCGTCCCGGACGGGACGGTCGTCCAGGGCTGGGTCATACGTGACCCGGCGGCCGCCCGCCCCGGGCCGCTCCTCCTCGACATCCACGGCGGGCCGCACACTGCCTGGAACGGCGCAGCCGACGGCGCACGCCTGTACCAGCAGGTCCTGGCCGCACTCGGATGGACCGTGCTCCTCGTCAACCCGCGCGGCAGCGACGGCTATGGGGAGCGGTTCTACTCCCAGGTGGTGGGCGGCTGGGGGAGAGCCGATGCCGGAGACCTGCTGCACGCCGTGGAGGAGCTGGTGGGAGACGGAACCGCGGACCCCGGCTGCCTCGCCGTCGCGGGGTACAGCTACGGCGGGTACCAGACGTGCTTCCTCACCGGTCGCGACCGGCGATTCGCCGCCGCGGTCGCCAGCGCAGCGATCAGTGACCTGGTGAGCTGGGCCCGCACCTCGGACATCGGCCCGGTGACCGCAGAGCAGGAACTCGGCGGCGCCCCGGAGACCTCGCCCGACCGGTACGCGGCTTCGAATCCGATGTCACAGGTGGGAGCCGTCCGCACCCCGACCCTGCTGCTCCACGGGGCGGACGACGTCCGTTGCCCCGCCGACCAGGCCCGTCAATGGTTCGACGCCCTCCGTGCGCAGCACGTTCCCACCCGGCTGGTGCTGTACCCCGGCGAGTCCCACAGCTTCGTCTTCGAGGGGCGCCCGTCCCACCGGATGGACTGGAACCTGCGCATCGTGGACTGGTGTGAGAAGTACGCCGGTTCCCGGGCGCAGCGCTAGCCGGCGGACGTGGCCGTACCGGAGGACTCCTCGGCCTCACGCAGCACTCTGAGCAGGTTGCGCCCAGCCACTTGCAACAACTCGTCGTCGCTGTACTTCCGGCTTCTGAGCTCTTCGAAGAGCCGCGGATAGCAGGAGACGTCCTCCAGGCCGGCGGGCTGGAACGGCACACCGTCGTAGTCCCCGCCGATCCCCAGGTGCGCGATTCCGGCAACCTCCCTGATGTGATCGATGTGATCCGCGACCTGGGACACGTTGGCCGGGCTGAAGGGGTGGGAGTCCTGCCAAGCGGCGATGCGCCGGGCCACTTCCGCAGGTGCGTCCGGGTAGGCGGCACGCAGCCGGGCCTCCTCGGCATTGTGCGCCAGCCATACGTCGGCGATCTCCTGGGAGACGAAGCCCGGAGCGAAGGTCACCATGCAGACCCCGCCGTTCGTGCGCAACTGCGTCAGCACGTCGTCGGGGACGTTGCGGGGATGGTCGCACAGTGCCCTCGCGGAGGAGTGGCTGAAGATCGCAGGAGCGCGGGCCACCCTCAGCGCGTCGCGCATGGTCGACACCGCGACATGCGACAAGTCCACGAGCATACCGAGGCCGTTCATCTCCAGGACGACACGCTCGCCCAGCTCGGACAGCCCGTCATGTACGGGGACATCGGTCGCCGAATCGGCCCATGGAGCGTTCTCGTTGTGCGTCAGGGTCAGATAGCGGACGCCGAGTGCGTACATCATCCGCAGCACGCCCAGGGAGCTGCCGATCGAGTGGCCGCCTTCCATGCCGATGAAGGACGCGATCCGCCCCTCGTCGGTCGCGGTCGTGACGTCGGCGGCGGTGAGGGCGAGCCTCAGGTGCTCCGGGTACCGTCGCAGCATGGTGTGGCACGCATCGATCTGCTCCAGCGTCATGGGGACCGCCACTTCGGGCGGGGCCGAAGGGACGTACACGGACCAGAACTGCGCGCCGACGGCTCCGGCCCGCAGCCGGGGGAGGTCGGTGTGCAGGGAGGGTACGCGCTCCCTCAGGTCGATGCGGTCGAAATCGCACGCCACCTGTTCGCGCAGTTCCCACAGCAGGTCGTTGTGCCCGTCCAGGAGCGGAGCCGTCCGGAGGAGATCACCGATTTCCCTCATCGTGCCGCCGTCTCCGTTCCGATCACTGCCCGTTCCTTTCCCATGTACGGCTGCAGGCACGAGGGGAGACGGATCGAGCCGTCGTCCTCGCGGCAGTTCTCTATGAGTACGGCCCACAGTCGTGACGCGGCGACCGCCGACGCGTTCAGCGTGTGCACGAAGACATTTCCCGTCGCAGTACGGGTCCTGATCCGGCTTCGGCGGGCCTGGAAGTCGGTGAAGAGGGACACGGTCGAGACGGGTAGCCAGCGCCGCAGGCCGAGCGCGTACACATCCAGTCTGCAGGCGCGGGAGGCGGCGAACGGAAGGCGCCCCGAGCAGACGTCCAGCACCCGGTAGGGCAGCTGCAGCAGCTGCAGCGCCCGTTCCGAATCGGCCAGCAGAGCACGGAAGTGCTCCTCGGAGGTCTCGGGCGCCACTATTCTCGACAGCTCGATCTGGTGGTACTCGTGGAGACGCTGCATCCCTCTCGCATCGGCTCCCGCGCTTCCCGCCTCCTTTCGGAAGCAGGCGGTGTGCAGCATCGCCAGAACAGGCAGATCGGCCGCATCGAACAACTCGTCACGGTGCAGGGCGGTCATGGGTACTTCGCCCGTGGGGACGGCGTACAGATCGTCGCCGGCCATGCGGTAGACGCCGTCCTCGAACTTGGGAAGATGACCCGACCCGAACATCGCCTCCTCCCGGACGAACTGTGGGAGCAGCAGCTCCTCGTACGTCGGCCGGTGCAGATCGAGACCGAAGGAGACGAGGGCGCGCAGTAACCGGGCCCCGTCACCGCGCAGGACCGGGAAGCCGGCACCACTCATCTTCGCGGCCCTGCCCGGGTCCCACCAGTTGAAGGCCGTGGCGGTGTCCCAGTGCCGGCTCGCCCGCCCCGACTGCGGAACCGGCGGTCCGCTCTCGCGCAGCACCACGTTCTGCGCCTCCTCCAGACCGGACGGCGTGCCGGCCGCCGGGAGGTTGGGCAGGGCCAGCATCAAGGAGAGGTACTCCCCTGGCGCCCGCGGGGGAGCCCGATCC
>NZ_JBHYVA010000136.1:0-15295 GCF_042750055.1 Streptomyces sp. NPDC059456 | reverse complement strand
GGGGCGGGGTCGGGGACCGGCTCCGGCTGCGGGGGGGCGGGGGCTTCGGCGCTCCCGGGCGCCCCGGGGGCCACGCCGGGCTCCGCGGCGGCCGCGGGCTCGGCGGCGGCCCCCGGCGCGGCGGTGGCCGCGGGCTCGGCGGTGGCCACCGGTTCGGGAGCGGCAGCGGGCTCGGGAGCGGCCACGGGCACCGGCTCCGCCGGCCACGGCGCACCGGCCTGCGGCGGGATCGCGCCGGGCTGCGGCGCGGCCGGCGCGGCGGCGGCCTCGGGACGCGGGACGTCCAGGTACTCGGGTCCGATGGTCGGCGGTCCGGCCACCTGGACCGGAACCGGCGCCACGGCGGCGGGCGCCACGGGGGCCGGCGGGGCCACGGGCGCGCTCACCGCGGCCGCGACGGGCATGACGGGCGCCGCCGCCGGAGCGGCGGCCGGACCCCGGTCGGCGAGGGAACGTACGACGCCGCCGGTGGCCTCGGGCACGGGCGGGCCCATGTGCAGGGGCCGGCGCGGGGCCGCGGCCGGGGCGGCGGGCGCGGCCGGCGGGGCGGCCGCGGGCGGCGGGACCACGAGACCGCCGAGGTCGAGCGCGCCGGAGTCGCGGCCTCCGGCCTCGTGCGCACCGGCGCTGTACGAGGAGTCGGCGTAGGCGGCGTCGGGGAATCCGGGGTAGGCGGGCTCGGCGTAGCCGGCCGGCGCCTCGGGGTACTCGGCGTAGGGCGCGTCGCCGTAGGAGGTCTCGACGGGGAAGACCGGCGCCGGCGGGACGACCTGGGGGTCGCTCCACGCGCCCTGGCCGCTCGGCATCAGCAGCAGTTCCTCGTCCTCCGGCTCGGCCGGGTCGTCCACGAGGTCCTGGAAGGCGTAGCCGCCCTGGACGGGTGCCTGGTGCTGGACCGGAGCGGGAATGCCCTGCTGATCCACCATGCCCGCATTGTCCGGGAGACCCTCGCCCGGTACCTGGCCGGTGTCAGTCATGCGTACCCCTCGCCCATCGGTGTTGCCTCTTCGATCGCCCGGCCCCCCACGAGGCCGCCGGGCGGCTTTGCCGTGCGGGGCTGCCGGGCGGCGTGTCCGTCTCCCGTACACCCCGCGCGACAACCCGTAAGCATTGTCGCGCCCGTTCGCGACCATGGCGGCCATTACCGCCGCGGTCTGCTGTGGACTGCGCCACGTCGCGCGTCCCACGGTGCCGTCACCCCAGGTCAAACCGGGGCAGTACGGCCAGGTCGGTACGACGGTCGGACAGCCTACCCCGGCCTCCGCGCTAGCGGTTCACGGGGCGTTCGGCTGCCAGGAGGAAGACGACGGAACGGTCCTGTTCACCCCACGTACGGGTGTCCAGGCCGACGGACTGGAGGAGCGCGCACTCGACGGTGTAGCCGCCCTCGGTGAGCGCCCGGCCGATGGCCTCGGCCTCGTCGCGGGTGGAGGCGTGGCTGACGATCCGTTCGGGGCGGCGGTCGGCGACGGCGCGGGCGACCTCGGCTCCCCCGCCGCCGACGCGGACGACGTCGGGTTCGGGGAGGTCCTCCAGTACGTGCGGTGCGCGGCCCGCGACGACCTGGAGCTGCACGCCGCGGTCGCGGGCGGCGGCAGTTGCCCGCTCGCAGGCCCGCGGGTCGGCGTCGACGGCGATGACGGCCGCGCCGAACGCGGCGGCCTCCACCGCGAGGGCTCCGGAGCCGGTGCCGATGTCCCAGACGAGGTCGCCGGTGCGCGGGCCGAGCCGGGCGAGCTGGGCGGCGCGCAGCGGCGCCGACTCCCCTTCGCCGGCGTCCGGCCCGGGGCGGGCCCAGCCGCGGGGGCCGCTCTGGGCGGGGCTCTGGCCGAGGAGCCATGCCGGTTCGGCGGCCGCGGAGGGGGCGGCGGAGGCGGCGGCCTGTCCGCCGATGACGATCACGACGTTGGGGTCGCGCCAGCTGTGGTCGGCGGCCCGGTCGGAGGTGAGGACGGTCACCTGTTCCCGGGCGGTGCCGAGCTCCTCGCAGATGACGAAGGTGCGGTGGACCCCGCCGAGCAGCAGGGCGAGTTCGGCGGGGCCGGCGCCGGGCGAGGTGAGGACGGCGACCTTGGGGTGGGCGCGGCAGACGTTGACGGCGCGGCGCAGGGTGCGGGGGTGGGCGACGACGACCTGGGCGTCGTCCCAGGGCATGCCGGCGCGGGCGAAGGCGGCGGCGACGGAGGACACGGCGGGGACGACCTCGACCTCCAGGCCGTGCTCCGGGGCGCGCAGGGTGCGTACGGCTCCGAAGAAGCCGGGGTCGCCGTCGGCGAAGACGACGGCGGTGCCGCGGTGGCCGGCGATGCGGCGGGCGGCGAGGCCGAGGCTGCCCAGGCGGATGCGCTCGGCGGTGGGCGGGACCTCGGGGAGTGCGAGGTGGTGCCCGGCGCCGGCCACGAGGGTGGCGGCGGAGAGCGCGGACCGGGCGGCCGCGGTCAGGGGCGAGCCGTCCCAGCCGATCACCGTGACCCGGTCGGCCATCGTCGTCAGTCTCCTGGTGTGGGGGTGGGCGGAGGTTCGCCGGCGGGGGCGGGCACGGTGAGACTACCCGGTCATCGGGTCAGCTCCAGTCGGCGCCGACGGCGCCCGCCTGTGCTCCGCGGCCGTATCCGTATCCGTCGCGGCCGTAGCCGTCGCGGCCGTACGCGTCGTGGTCGTGGTAGCCGTGCTCGTCGCCGATGTCCTCGATGTCCTCGGGGACGAGGCTCCAGACGATGAGGTCGGTGCGGGTGTCCGCCCAGGAGCCGTCGGGGTTCTGGGTGCGCACCATCCACGCGTTGCGCAGGACGCCCTCGCTGATGCAGCCGATCTTCTGGGCCACTTGCTGGGAGGCGGTGTTGTCGGCGGCGGTGCGCAGTTCGAGGCGTTCGAAGCCCTGGTCGCGGAAGAGCCATTGGGCGACGGCGAGCACGGACTCGCTGGCGTAGCCCTCGCCGCGGGCCCAGGGGGCGGTGACGTAACCGACCTCGGTGCTGAGGGTGCGCCAGTTGGTGTTCTGGAGGTGCACGATGCCGACGAGGCGCTGGGTGAGGAACTCGGCGACGGCGAAGACGATCCCCCTGCCCTCGGTGCGCTCCGCGTGGGAGTTCCGGGTGGCCCAGGCGTGGGCGTCGGCGTGGGTGTAGGGGTGCGGTACGGAGGTCCAGGCGGTGACGTGCTCGTCGTTCATCATCTCGGCGAGCGCGGTGACGTCCTCCCCGTCGAAGGGGCGCAGCACCAGCCGGTCCGTGCTGATGGTGACGTCCGGGAAGGTGGTAGTCATGCGCAGCTCCATGCCGTTGCTGGACCTTTGTGCGGGCCGTAGGCACAGCATGCAGCATCGACGGGGGGATGTGGCGGCCGGGTTGCCCGGAAGCGGGCAGCGTTCGGCCCCGCACGCCCGGCGGGCGGTACGGGGCCGGACAGCGGTGACGATCAGGCCTGCGGGGCACCGAAGGCCGGGATGACCGAGCCCTGGTACTTGTCCTCGATGAACTTCTTGACCTCGTCGGAGCCCAGGAGCTTGGCGAGCTTCTCGATCCGCGGGTCCTTCTCGTGGCCGGCCTTCACCGCGAGGAAGTTGGCGTACGGGTTGCCCTCGGCCTTCTCCAGGACGAGCGCGTCCTTGGCGGGCGAGAGCTTGGCCTCCAGGGCGTAGTTGCCGTTGATGACCGCGGCGTCCACGTCGTTCAGGGCGCGCGGGACCGTGGCGGCCTCCAGCTCCTTGAACTCCAGGCCCTTCTTGTCGGTGATGTCCGACAGCTTGGCGCCGGTGCCGACGCCTTCCTTGAGGGTGATCAGGTTGTTCGCGGCGAGCAGCTGGAGCGCGCGGCCCTCGTTGGTGGTGTCGTTGGGGACGGCGACGGTCTGGCCGGCCTTGATGTCGGTGAGGGCCTTGACCTTCTTGGAGTAGAGGCCGAGCGGCTCCAGGTGCACGTTCACGACGGGCACGATGTGGGTGCCGTTCTTCTTGTTGAAGTCGTCGAGGTACGGCTTGTGCTGGAAGTAGTTGCCGTCGACCTGGCCCTGCTCGGTGGCGGTGTTGGGGAGCACGTAGTCCGTGAACTCCTTCACCTCCAGCTTGAGGCCTTCCTTGGCCGCGAGCTTGTCCTTCACGAAGTTGAGGATGTCGGCGTGCGGGCTAGGGGAGGCCGCGATGACGAGGGGCTTGCTCTCGTCGGCCTTGCCGCCGTCGGCCTTGGTGGAGGACGGGTCCGAGGAGCTGCCGCAGGCGGTGAGGCCGAGGGCGAGCGCGGCGGAGGCGGCGGCGAAGGCGGTGGCCTTGATGTTCTTACGCACGAAGAGTGCCTTTCATTGCGGTGCAAGTGCGCAGGTCGTGCGCGGTTCTTGCGGGTGGTGGCCCAAGCACGACAAGTGCGGGCTTTCTGGGGGTGGGGAAGTCCGGTGCGGCCCGGGGGCCTCAGGCGGTCCGGCCGCGGCGGGCGAGCAGGCGTACGGCGACGTCGCCGATCAGCTGGATCACCGTGACGATGGCGATCAGGACCACGACGGTGGCGAGCATGAAGCCGGTCTCGAAGCGCTGGAAGCCGTAGGTGATGGCCTTGGAGCCGAGGCCCTCGCCGCCGACCGCGCCGGCCATGGCGGAGTAGCCGATCAGCGTGATCAGGGTGGTGGTGACGGCGGCGACCAGGGAGGGCAGGGCCTGCGGGAGGAGCACCTTGCCGACCAGGGTGGGGACGCCTCCGCCCATGGACTCGACGGCCTCGATCAGGCCGTGGTCCACCTCGCGGACGGCCGTCTCGACGAGGCGGGCGAAGAAGGGGATGGCGCCGATGGCGAGCGGGACGATCATGGCCGTGGGGCCGATGAAGGTGCCGACGACGGCGGTGGTGACCGGGATCAGGGCGATCAGCAGGATGATGAACGGCAGCGAGCGGCCTATGTTCACGATCACGCCGAGGACCTTGTTGAGCGGCCGGTTCTGCAGGAGGCCGCCCTTGTCCGTGAGGACGAGGAGGATGCCGATGGGCAGTCCGCCGAGGACGGTCACCAGCGTGGACCACAACACCATGTAGAGGGTGTCGTACGTGCCCTGGGTGAGCAGGGGCTGCATCTCGGACCAGGTCATCGGGCACCGTCCTTGACCAGTTCGGCCAGCTCGTTGTCGATCTCGTCGACGACGTCGACCTGGAGGCCCTGCTCGCGCAGGAAGCCCACCGGCACGACGTTGTCCTCGTAGCGGCCGGGCAGCTCGATGCGCATGCGGCCGATCTGGCGGCCCGCGACGGTGTCCATCGCGGCGCCGAGGATCGAGATGTCGATGTTGTACGTCCGCGACAGCTGGGAGATGACCGGCTGGGTGGCGGCGTCGCCGTGGAAGGTGACGTCGATGACCGTGCGGTCGGGGCCGGTGGCGGCTCCGCTGACGGGGAAGAGTTCGCCGGCGAGTTCGGAGCCGGGGGTGGCGAGCAGTTCGGCGACGGTGCCGGACTCGATGATCCGGCCCTGCTTCATCAGGGCGGCCGAGTCGCAGACGGTCTTGACGACGTCCATCTCGTGGGTGATGAGCAGGACGGTCAGGCCGAGCTGCTGGTTGAGGTCGCGCAGCAGCTGGAGGATCGAGCGGGTGGTCTCGGGGTCCAGGGCGCTGGTGGCCTCGTCGGAGAGGAGCACCTTGGGGTCGCCGGCCAGGGCGCGGGCGATGCCGACGCGCTGCTTCTGGCCGCCGGAGAGCTGGCCGGGGTAGGCCTTGGCCTTGTCGGCGAGGCCGACGAGGTCGAGGAGTTCGAGGGCCTTGCGGGAGCGCTCGCGGCCGGAGACGCCGAGGATCTCCAGGGGCAGTTCGACGTTGCCCTGGACGGTGCGCGAGGACAGCAGGTTGAAGTGCTGGAAGACCATGCCGATGCGGCTGCGGGCCTCGCGGAGTTCCTTGCCGGCGCGGCGGCCGCGGCCGGCCAGCGCGGTGAGGTCGACGCCGTCGACGGTCACCGTGCCGGTGGTGGGGCGCTCCAGCAGGTTCACGCAGCGGATCAGGGAGGACTTGCCGGCGCCGCTCTGGCCGATGACTCCGTATACCTCGCCCTCGCGGACGTGCAGGTCGACGCCGTCCAGGGCGGTGACCTCGCGGCCACGGGACTGGTAGACCTTCGTGAGGCCCGATGTGGTGATCACAGGATTTCCGTCGCTGTCGAGTGCGCGGCGCAGCGGGTGCCGGGCACGGGGCAAACATCTGGGGCGCGATACGGGGCGAACCGGGATTTATCGGCGGTTCTCACGCATGCGCGGGGCAGGGAGCGATCCGGTCCTTACTGCTGTGCAGTGGTGGGGCGGACGGGCTCGGCCGGTCTCGCTTCGGGGCGCGAGACGCAGGAGAGGGGCCCTCAGAAGGCGCACATTCGACACATACAACGAGCACCGGGCGTCGTGGTCGCCTCGGTCGCAAGGGTGCGGCTGCTCGTCGTGGTCATGGGCCCAAGTAAAGCAGACGTATCCCTTCACCGATCAAAGCTGTCCGGATAGCGGACGGATTCTGGTCGCATAGCGGACAGGCCCGGTCCGTCCGGGACCCTCGTCGGCACCGCGGTTGCGCCATGGCTGACCTGCACGGACACCGCCGGCAGCGGCCCGTGCGGGCGGGGCCTCGGGAGCCCCTCGGCGGGGCGGGCTGTGGTCAAGGCCACGGCTCGGCGGACGGCGGGCGGGGGCGCCGCGTCCCGCGTCGCGGGCCCGGGGCCAGGGGTGCGGACACCGGGTCTTTCGGCCCGTAATACCCTCGCTGCATGTTCGACGCCCTGACGGCCGCCCTCGGCGCGACCGCACTCGCCCTCGCCGCCTGGTGCGCATTCGCCGCCTGGCGGGACCAGCCGACCAAGGACTGGCACTTCATCGGCATGGCCGTGGTGAGCGTGCTCGCGCTGGCCCAGCTGGTGATCGGGCTGGTGCAGCTGGCCCGGGGCGAGAAGGCCGACGAGGGCTCGGTGATCTTCGTGGCCTACCTGATCGGCGCCTTCGCGGCCGTCCCGGCCGCCGGACTGCTCTCTTTGACCGAGCGCACCAAGTGGGGCTCGGTGACGGTGGCCGCGGGTGCGGTCGTCCTCGCCGTGCTGGAAGTGCGCCTCTACGACATCTGGGGGACCCCCGGTGCCTGACACGACGGCCGCCACCACGCCGGGCGAACGCAAGCGGCTGGTCTCCGGGCCGGGGCTGCTGCTGGTCTGGCTGTACGGGGTGATGGTGGTGGGCGCGCTGTCGCGCTCGGTCTACCAGATCTCCACCGAGTTCGACCGGGCGCCGCTGGCGTACGCGCTGTCCGCCGCGGCGGCCCTGGTCTACGCCTTCATCACGTACTCGCTGGTGCGCGGCGGGGAGACGGCCCGCAGGGCGGCGCGGATCTGCTGCGCCGCCGAGCTGACCGGCGTACTGGCCGTGGGCACCTGGACGCTGGTGCGCCCGGAGGCCTTCCCGGACGCCACCGTGTGGTCGGACTTCGGAATGGGCTACCTGTTCATCCCGGTGATCCTGCCGGTCACCGGGATGCTCTGGCTGCGCGCAAAGCGCTGAGGCTCAGGCGCTGACCGCGAAGTCGGCCGCGTCGGTGGCCTCCTTCTCCAGGATCACGAGGCGCACGCCGTCGGAAGCGGTGCGGCCGCCGACCTGTACGTAGCCGGCCTTGCGGTAGAGACGCAGGTTGGACTCGCTCTTGTGCCCGGTGTGCAGGCGGAAGCGGGTGGTCTCGCCGTGGCCGGCGAGGGCCTCCTCGACGGCGCGCAGCAGCCGGGCGCCGAGCCCGTGGCCCTGCAGGCGCGGGTGGACGCAGAGCTTGGCGATCTTGCCGGTGCCGTCCTCGTCGACGCTGCCGCGCACGGTGCCGACCACTTCGTCGCCGAGCCGGGCCACGAGCACCGTGTCCGACTCCAGCTCGGCCTTGAGGGAGTCCAGGGTCTGGGTGAGCGGCTGGATGAGGTAGTTCCCGTACAGCTCGGCCTCGCGCTGGAACGCCAGGTACTGCAGTTTGAGGATCTGCTCAGTGTCCCCGGCAGCTGCCGCCGAAATGGTCACGCTCATGCCCATGTGCGCATGCCTCCCGCTCACCTGGTAGCCCGTTGGTCTACCGCTCCCTTCCCCGAAGGCGAGGAGCCGCAACCTCTGACGCGAGCATTCTGCGCAGACATCCCAGGCATCGGGAACGCACGGGCCCCAAACTTCCTTGTGAGATACCCAACTCTCCTGCGATTTCACGGTAGGTGAGGTCCCTGGGCGAAAGAAGTGCCCCCATCAGCTCCGGGCACCGTCCGGGCAATCGGGCGACGGCCGATCGGAGGGCCCGGTTCTCCTCCCCGTGCAGCAGGGCGTCTTCGGGTCCGGCGCCCACGCGCCCGGGCCGGGGGCCGTCGTCGAGGTGGTGGCGGTGGCCGTACGGGATCTCGCGGCGGGCGCGGCGGCGGGCGAGCCGGGCTTCCGCGCGCACGGCCCGGCGCAGCCAGCGCGCCGGCTCGGCGGGGGCGGGGTCGTGTTCCAGCAGCCTGACCCAGACGGCTTGTTCCAGGTCGGCCGCCTCCACTCCGGTGCCCGGGGCCTCCGCGGCCGCCTCGGCGGAGAGCAGCGGGCCCAGTTCGTTCAGGAGGTCGGAGTCCTTCAGCAGGTCCATGCCGGGCGGGACGCGCGGGCCGTGCCCCGCGGTTTCCCCGCCCGGCACAGCCCACCCGTACGTGATATTCCGCTTATCTGTTGACAGGTGGCGTGCGCGGAGTCTGTCCGAAAGACGCCCCCGCCGGCCGTGCGACCGCTACCGGCCGCGACCCGGGCGGAAGGCCTCGGCCGCGAGCAGTCCGGTGTCCGCGTTGTCCGTGAAGATGCCGTCGATGCCCTGTTCGAAGTACGTCCTGAACGCGCCGAAGGCGTCCCCGTACGCGGTCGGGTCGGCGCCCTTTCGGTACTCGGCCGGCAGGAAGGTGTTCTCGTTGCGCGCGGTGTAGGGGTGCAGCACCAGCCCGTTGGCGTGGGCGTCCTTGACCAGCGTGGTCGGGGCGCCGAGCTTCCCGGCCGCGTCGCGCGGGAGGATGAGGTCCATGGTGGGGCCGATGCCCTGGGCGAACCCGGCGATCCACTTCAGGCCCTCGGGCTTGACCAGGTCCGTCACGGTCCGCGGGTCCTTGGCCTGTTCGAAGTCCCAGGGCCGGGTGCCCGCGGCGCCCAGCAGCACCACGCGGGGCGCGGAGACCAGCCGGGACAGCCGCTGGATGCTGGAGGGCTCGAACGACTGGAGGAACAGCGGGGCGTTGTGCCCGTCCCGGCCGTAGCGGCGCAGCAGCCTGGCGAGGGGCTCCTCCAGGCCCAGGCCCAGGCCCCGGAAGTAGGTGGGGTGCTTGGTCTCGACGTGCAGCCAGATGCGCTTGCCGCGCCGCTTGCCCTCCCGGTCGGCCCAGCGCAGCACCTCCTCGAACGTGGGCACGTCCCACCGGCCGTCGTAGAGGGTGTTGCGCTGGCGGACCGCGGGGATGCGCTCCTTGGCCCGCAGGGTCTTCAGCTCGGCGAGGGTGAAGTCCTCGGTGAACCAGCCCGTGACCGCGACCCCGTCGACCGACTTGGTCGTACGGCGGGCGGCGAACCCGGGGTGGTCGGCGACGTCGGTGGTGCCGCCTATCTCGTTCTCGTGGCGGCACACCAGGTGGCCGTCCTTGGTGGGCACCAGGTCCTGCTCGACGACGTCGGCGCCCAGGTCGAGGGCGAGCCCGTACGAGCCGAGGGTGTGCTCGGGCCGGTAGCCGCAGGCCCCGCGGTGGCCGATGACCAGCGGCACCGGCAGGTCCCGGTAGCCGCCGCCGTGGCGCACGTCGGCCGCGTACGCCGCCTCGGCCGGGTCCGCGGCCGGGGCGGCCGTCTGCGCGGCCGAGGCGGATCCCGCCGGGAGTCCGGCGATGCCGCCGCCCGCCGCCATGACGGCCGCGCCCAGGACCGTACGCCGTGCTGCCCCACCCTGCGTCATGAGTGCCACTCCTGTCGTCTGTGAGGGCCGGGCGGTCCCCGGGGTCTCCGGCTTCCCGCGGCCCGATTCGGCGTGGCGATCGTAGGCAGCGGCCGGTGGCGCGGGGGTGGGCCTGCGGGGAACATGGCGGAAACGTGCGTCAACACTGCGTATCCACCTCGTGAACCCGATGTGCACTCGGAGCTGACCCGCGAGTATCGTCCTCACCTGCACTACCGCCGTGTGGTGCGAAACCCGCTTTTCGATGCCGGAGGGCTCACGTTGTTCCGTACATCGCTCATCAAAGCCACTGTCGGGCCGGTCATGCGCATGATGTTCCGCACCCGCGTGGAGGGCATCGAGAACATTCCGGGCACCGGACCGGTGATCCTGGCGGGCAACCACCTCACCTTCATCGACTCCATGATCCTCCCGCTGGTGTGCGACCGTACGGTGCACTTCATCGGCAAGGACGAGTACGTGACGGGCAAGGGCGTCAAGGGCCGCGCCATGGCCTGGTTCTTCACCGGGGCCGGCATGATCCCGGTCGACCGTGACGGCGCCAACGGCGGCGTCGCCGCCCTGATGACCGGCCGCCGCATCCTGGAGGAGGGCAAGATCTTCGGGATCTACCCCGAGGGCACCCGCTCCCCCGACGGCCGCCTCTACCGCGGCCGCACCGGCATCGCCCGCCTGACCCTGATGACCGGCGCCCCGGTGGTCCCGTTCGCGATGATCGGCACCGACAAGCTCCAGCCGGGCGGCGCGGGCATGCCGCGCCCGGGCCGGGTCACCGTCCGCTTCGGCGAGCCGATGGAGTTCTCGCGCTACGAGGGCATGGACCGCGACCGGTACGTGCTGCGCGCCGTCACCGATTCGGTGATGGCCGAGGTCATGCGGCTCTCGGGCCAGGAGTACGTGGACATGTACGCCACCAAGGCGAAGGCCGCGTAGCCGCGGCCCCTACTGCCGTTGGAGTGACCGGCTGACGCCCGCCGCGGTCGTCGTGGCGAGGATCCAGCCGGTCACGATCAGCACGTACGACAGCCACTGGTACCAGCCGTTCGGCGCGAAGGCGCCCTCCTGGCCGAAGCCGACGATCGGCAGCATCAGGTCGATCGTGTAGAACACCGGATTGAATTCCGGCGCCTCGCCCGCCTTGAGCTCCCTCGGCGGGTGCAGACCGTACGCGATCGAGCCCGTCAGCAGCAGCGCCGCCAGCCAGCCCGCCGCGCGCAGCGGCCGGAAGCCGTAGCCGACGGTGGCGTCCTGGAGCAGCCCCCAGGCCCTGGCGTGCCGGGGCAGGGTGCTCCGGTGCCGGCGCAGCTTGGCGAGCTGTACGGTGCGGGCTCCCGCCTCGTCGCCCACCGTGCGGTAGGCCGCGCCGAGCTGCTCGTACGCGTAGGGGAGGTATCCCGACTCCTCCCGCTCCAGCGCGGGCAGCCGCTGCTCCGCGGGCAGGTGCGGGTGCAGCACCCGGTAGGTGAGCCCGTCGGCGCGGACCACGGGCGGCCAGGTGTCGGGTTCGGCGTAGAGCATGTCCAGCTGGGTGCGGCGCAGGTTGACGATGCCCTCGATGGGCGGGCACTTGCGGAGCCAGAACTCGCCGATCACGCAGCTGCTGGCGCGCAGGGCCACTCCGTCCCGGTTGGCCAGCCGTGCGCGGGTGAGCATCAGCTGGCCGGGGATCCGGGCACCGGTGAGGTTGACCATCCCCTCGGCTTCCAGCCGGTGGCCGCGCAGATCGGTGCCGACGGAGACCGTCTCGGCGTGGAGGGCGATCCCGCCGGGGTTGATCAGCTTGGCCCGGTCCATGCTGATCAGGCCGGCGACGGTGGCGCCGTTGAGGCGGAGCTGGCCGTGGACGGTGAGCTCGTCCGCGATGATGTCGGTGCCTATTTCGGCGTGGTTGAGCTGGAGCGGGGGCTCGCCGTCCTCGTCGGGCAGGGTACCGGGACGGATCACCGTTCCCTGGAGGAAGAGGCCGCCGGCTATCCGCGCGCCGGTGAGGCGGACCGGACCGGTGACACGACAGCAGTCCAGCCGCACCGTGATGTCCACGCTGAGGGTGGAAGCGGTCAGTCCGGGCAGCGCCGAATCGGTCAGGACCAGGGCCCGCAGCCGGGCCCCGTACAACTGCGGCTTGCGCTCGAACCAGCAGGCGCGGAGCCGGATCGGATGCTCGATGGCCGCGTACTTGAGGTCCAGCTTGCCGATGATCCGGACGCCCCGCACGTTGACCCCGGGAACCTGCCCCGACGGCGTGGGGTTGCTGAGCAGGAGGGCGGCGATCACGTCGGCGCGGACGGTCCGCTCGGGCCCCCAGTAGTGTCCGTCGGAGGCGTCCTCGTCGGGGTCCTCCCGGAAGTCGACGCCCTCGCCGCGCGGAAAGGCTTCGCATACGCGGCGTTCGGCCGGGGTCAGTTCGGTGATCTCCATCGCCGGGATGGTGTCCCGCACGCCGACGTGGTGTCAACTGCGTTCGGGACGACCGTCCCTGGGGGTGCGTCAGTGTGTGACGCCGTCCTGGAGCCGCTGTCCCCTGAGCAGGAACCAGGCGGCGACCGCCGTGGCCAGCAGGACGGCCGCACCGACGCCGGAGGCGAACCGCAGGCCGTCCACGAAGGCGCCCTGGGCGGCGGCGACCATGGTCTGCGCGGTCGCCGGGTCCACCGCCTTGGCGGCTTCGACGGCGCCGCCCAGCGATTCGTGCGCGGCGTCGGCGACGGGCCCGGGGACCGAGGCCGGGGCGGTGAAGCCCTGGTAGACGCCGGTGACGATGGAGCCGAGCAGGGCGATGCCGAGGGCCGCGCCGAGTTCGTACGCGGTCTCGGAGACGGCCGAGGCCGAACCGGCCTGCTCCTTGGGGACGCTGGAGAGGATCACGTCGGCGGTGACGGTGAAGGAGAAGCCGGCGCCGAGGCCGACGACCAGCAGCGCCGCGCCGAGCAGCGGGTAGCCGCTCTCCTTGTGGATCAGGGTGAGCGCGCCGAGCGCGAGCCCGATGGCCGCGAGGCCGCCGGTCACGATGGACCGTACCGAGTACCGGCGGGCGTACCGGCCGGCGACCAGGCCGGTGACCACCGCGCCGATGGCGGCGGGCAGTTCGGCCAGGCCCGCCTCCAGGGGGTCGCGCCCCTGGACGAGCTGGAGGAACTGGGAGAGGAAGAAGACGAGGCCGGACAGGCCGAAGACGGTCAGCAGGTCGGCCAGGACCGCGCCGGAGAAGCCGCGGTGCTTGAACAGCCGCATGTCGAGCAGCGGCGACGGCAGGCTGAACTGGCGGCGGACGAAGGCGTACAGGCATGCGGCGCCGAGGGCCGCGGCGGCGCCGACGCCCCAGGTCACGCCGTGGGTGGCGACTTCCTTGACGGCGTAGACGACGCCGATGACACCGACCAGCGAGAGGGCGACGCTGACCAGGTCCCAGGGGCCGGCGACCGGGTTCTTGGACTCGGGCAGCAGCTTGATGCCGACGAGGACCAGGGCGATCATGACGGGCAGGTTGATGAGGAAGACCGAACCCCACCAGAAGTGCTGGAGCAGGGCTCCGCCGACGACGGGTCCGATGGCCGCGCCGGCCGAGGCGGTGGCGCCCCAGATGCCGATGGCGAGGCTGCGCTCCTTGGCGTTGTGGAATATGTTCCGGATCAGCGCGAGGGTCGACGGCATCAGCGTCGCGCCGGCCACGCCGAGCAGGGCCCGGGCCACGATCATCATCTCGGGGGTGGTGGCGTAGGCGTTGAGGACGGAGACGGCACCGAAGGCGGTCGCGCCGACCAGGAGCAGCTTCTTGCGGCCGATGCGGTCACCGAGGGAGCCCATGGAGACGAGCAGGCCGGCGATGACGAACGAGTAGATGTCGCCGATCCACAGCAGCTGGGTGCCGGACGGCTTGAGGTCCTCGCTGAGGGAGGGTGTGGCGAGACCGAGTACGGTGGCGTCCACCGCGACCAGCAGGACGGCCAGGACGAGCACGGAGAGCGCCAGCCAGCGCCCCCTGCTCCCCCTGCCCGACGTGCCCCTGATCGCCTCCGTCCCCTTCTCCCGGGTCAGCTGTTCGTTGCGGCTCATTTCTCCACGCTCCGTCGTGCGCCACCGAGCAACAGCTCGATGATCATGTATTGGAAGTCCTTGGCGGCGACCCGGCCGTCCATGACGGCCCAGGCGCAGGTGCCGATGAGGCCGTAGAGGGCCTCGGTGAGCCAGGCGGGGCTCAGGTCGATCCTGATGTCGCCCTCCTCCTGGCCGCGCCGGAAGAGCGCGCTGACGCGGGCGTCGAGCCGGGCCCATCCCTCGTTGACCTGGTCGCCCTCGAAGAGCTGGTTCTCGGTGACGAGGAAGGCCAGCAGCTGGGCGTCCCGTTCGGCCTCGGCGACCAGCCGGCGCAGCGCCTCGACGGCGGTCCCCTCGTCGAGGCGGGCCGTGTCGAAGGCCGCTTCGAACCGGCGGATGCCGAGTTCCTCCAGGGCCCGTACGAGGGCGTCGCGCCCGGCGAAGTGCCGGTGGAGGGTCGCGCGGCCGATGCCCGCGGCGCGGGCGACCTCGTCCATCGTGGCGGTCGATTTGCGGGAGAGCAGGGCTGCGGCGTCGCGGAGCACCTGGTCACGGTCCATGGCCATGAGACAAGCATACCCCGAATGAGACATGGATGTCTCATTCGAAATTCAGGTGCCTCCTGGCGCCCCGAACGGAAAGCTGACGAGATGACGCCCAGACCCTTGCTGCTGATCGACGTGGACGGCCCGCTGAACCCCTACGCGGCCCAGGCCGAGCGCCGCCCGCCGGGGTACTCCACGCACCGGATGCGCCCGACCGGCTGGACGGAAGCGGAGAGCCGCAAACCGCTCCGCGTCTGGCTGAACCGCGCCCACGGCGCGGAGCTGCTCGCCCTGGCGCGCTCGTACGAGCTGGTCTGGGCGACCACCTGGAAGGACGAGGCGAACGACTGGATAGGCCCGCACCTGGGCCTGCCGCGGCTGCCCTGCATCGACTGGCCGCAGATGCACGGGCGGGCCCCGCGGGGCACCTTCTGGAAGACCCAGTACATCCTGGAATACGCGGGCACACGGGAGTTCGCGTGGATCGACGACGACATCACGGCGATGGACCGGGAGTACGTGGAGCAGCGGCATCCGGCGAGGGCGCTGCTGCTGCGCATCGACGAGCGGATCGGCCTGACCCGGCAGGACTTCGACAGGCTCGCCGACTGGGCGGGGTGACGGCGGCCCGGGACGGCCACCCCGGACGGACGGCCCGGGACGGACGGCGCCGGACGGGCGGCCCGGGACCGGCGCGGCCGGGCGCGAAGGCCGGGCCCCGGGGATGCCGCACGGCGACTTCCCCGGGGCCGGGCACACGACGGAGGGGCGGCCGGAGCGTGGGCTC
>NZ_JBHYVA010000135.1:4216-15315 GCF_042750055.1 Streptomyces sp. NPDC059456 | reverse complement strand
GCCACAGGCCGTTCGCGGGTGGGCCCGGGGGCCGGGGCGTTACTGCTTGGCGGGCGTGGTCGGCGTCGGCGTTGCCGGGGGCGTCGTCGGCGTCGTCGTCGGGGCTGCCGTGATCTTCAGGTCCAGCAGCAGGACCACGTTGTCCTTCGTGATCAGGCGCAGGCGGTACGTGCCCGGGGCCACGTCCGTGGTGAACAGCTCCGGCAGCGCGATCTTGCCGTCGGCGCCGGTCGGGGCCAGCAGCAGGCTGGTGACCTTCTTGCCGTCCTTGTCCTTGAACCAGGGGCCCTTGGACTTCTCCGGGTCCACCGGCACCCAGGCGCCGGCCTCGTTCTGCTCGACCAGCCCGGCGGTGACCTGCGTACCCTCCACCGCCTTGTCCTGGGCGGTGGCCGTGACCTCCACGCCGGTGAAGCTCTTGCCCGCGACGACCTCCAGCGGCTTCGCCGCGCCCGCGTCGGTGCGGGTCAGCTTGTCCGCGACGGGCGCCGGCTTCGCCGTGACGGTGCCGGTGAAGCTCACCGTGAGCTGGGCCGAGGTGTTGTAGGCCGCGACGCGCAGGGTGAAGCCGCCCGCCTTGGCTCCGGCCTTCAGGCCGGGCAGGGTGGCGACGCCCTCGGCGTCGGTGTCGACGACGAGGAACTTCTTGTCCTCCGCGCCGATGGACGAGCCCGTGGTGTCGTCCTTGAGCTCGAACAGGATCGGCTTGGCGGCGGCCGGCTTGCCGTCGCTGAGCAGCGCCTTGATCCGCGGGGCCGTCGCGAACGCGGACCCGGCCTCGGCCTTGAGCTCCGCGCTGCCGAGCAGTTCCAGCTTGGCCAGGGTCGGCGCCGGCGGCGTGGGCTTCTGCGGCTCGGCCGGCTTCGACGGGGTGGGCGTCGGGGTCGGCGTCGGGTTCGGCCGCGAGGTGTGCGTCGGCGTCGTCGGGCTCGGCGTGGGCAGCGTCGTGACGGGCGGCGTCGGGTAGTTCCCGACGGGCGGGTTCGGCACTCCGGTGGCACCGTTCTGGTACTGGTGCATGTACCCGACCACGGTGTTCACGTACTCACGGGAGTTGTTGTAGCTGAGGATCGCCCGGTCGAGCTGCGCCTGGTCCGACAGGTTCCGGTCACCGGCGCACAGGTAGAGGCCGGCGCCCAGCGCCGCGTCGTAGATGTTGTTCGGGTCGCGCTTGGAGTCCCCGTTGCCGTCGGCGCCCCAGGTGGCCCAGGTCGACGGGATGAACTGCATGGGGCCGACCGCGCGGTCGTAGACGGCGTCCCCGTCGAACTCGCCCTTGTCGGTGTCCTTGACCTCGGCGTAGCCGTTGCCGTCGAGGCGCGGGCCGCGGATCGGCTTCTCGGTGTAGCCGTCGGCCTTGAGCCCGTAGCCGGAGGCGTGCACGGACTCGACCCGGCCTATGCCGGCGAGGAGCTGCCAGGGCAGCTTGCAGCCGGGCAGCGCGGCGGCCACGGAGATCTCGGCGCGCTTGTAGGCGTCGAGTGCGGTCGCGGGAATGCCGCTGGCCCCCTCGGCCGCGCCGCCCGTGGTCGGCGGGACGGCGGGGTCGGCGAGCGGGTTGGGCAGATCGAGGCGGGCGTCGCCGCGGTCGGTGGCCTGCGGGCTGTCCGGGGTCGGCTCGGACTCCCCCGCGTCGGCGGTGGACGTGTTGGTCACCACGGCGGCGGTCGTCAGGCTGGCCGCGAGCGCGGCCGTGCACAGGACCTTGCGCGAGGTGTTGACGAGGTGACGGTGAAGAGGCTTCACAGTGCGGCGATCCCCCCAAGGCGGCCGACAAGGTACTACGGCGGGTCGAGCCGTGGATATCCACTGTCTATCAGGTATTCCGACGCGACTCGCCGCCACCCCGGCAGATATGACACACCATTCGTCTCGGCTTCACCGGGTCCTCACGACCGGACGGACGAATAACCCCGATCACCGCCGGAAAGATCCCAAGACACCCCGGTTTGGACGGGCTTGCCGCCTAGGACCGGATTCACTCTCCCCCGCCCGCCTGCGCGTGGGCGTGCACGCGCACCAAGAGCGCGTGCAGAGTGGCTCGTTCGGCCGTGTCGAGCGGGGCCAGCAGGCGCTCGCCGACGGCCTCGGCGTCCGCCGCCAGTTCGTCCAGCAGCTCCCGGCCCGGCCCGCTGATGCTCGCCAGGACCCGGCGCCGGTCGGCCGTGTCCCGCTCCCGGTCGACGCACCCGAGCCGGGCGAGGCCGTCGAGGACCTTGACCACGTCGCTCGGGTGGACGTCGAGCCGCTCGGCGAGATCGCGCTGCGGCTGCGGCCCGTGATCGGCGAGGGCGGCCAGCACGGCCATGTCCCACAGCCGCAGCCCCCGCGCGGCGAGCCGGTCGCCGACGAGGGTGCGGGCCTCCTTGCCGACCGTGGAGAGCAAGTACGGGGTGAGGGCGGTCAGTCGGGGCGTCGAGGACGGCAGCATGGACACATTGTAGGCTGACACCAATCATTGGTTCGCACCTACTGATTGGCGGAGCCCCGCATGGACGCGCTGCACCCCCGACTCCTCGTCGCCCGCTTCGGCGAGACCTTCCGCTTCTACGACACCCTGCTCCCCGAGCTGCTCGGCGCGACCCGCACCCGCGGCGGCGCCGACGGCCCGTACGCCTCCTGGGACGTGGCCGGCCAGGGCGTGCTCGCGCTGCTCGACCGCACGACGATGGCCGCCACGGCGCCCTCCCTCGGCGGCACCACCGGCCGCGACGACCGCCCCGACGACCGCCCGGACGACCGCACGATGCTGGTCAGCCGCGTCCCCGACGTGGACACCGCGTACGCCTCCTGCCTGGCCCGCGGCGCCACCCCGGCGGGCCCGCCCGCCGACCGCCCCGAGTGGGGCCCGACCCTGCGCAGCGCCCACGTCCGCGACCCCGAGGGCAACCTGTGGGAGCTGCAGTCGTACTAGCCGGCCCGCCCCGCGTCGCACCCGCGCGCGGGGAGTCCCGGTCACTAGGGTCGTCGCCATGACCACCGATCCGATCCGCGTCCCCGACCTGTCGGACCGCCCCCACCGGCTGACCGTCGAACGCTCGATGATCGCCGGCGAGCACACCCTGTACGCAGGCTGGACCGAGGAGTTCGACCGCTGGTTCGCCGCCCCCGGCTCGGTCCTGATGCGGGCCGAGGTGAACGCGCCGTTCTTCTTCGAGACGGAGTTCACGCCGGAACCGGGGGCCGCGCCGACCCGCCACCCGCACTACGGCCGCTTCCTGCGGCTGGTCCCGAACCACCTCGTGGAGCTGACCTGGGTGACGGGCCGGGGCGGCACGGAGGGCGCCGAGACGGTGGTCACCGTCGAGCTCCTCCCCCACCCCATCGGCACGCACCTGCGCCTGACCCACGCGGGCTTCCTCGACGAGACCGCCCGCGACCACCACGAAGCGGCCTGGCAGCAGATCCTGGAGCGCCAGGACGAGGTCCTCACCGGCTCCGAGTGACGACTGCCGTCTCCCCCGGGCGGGGGAGACGCATCGCCCCGGTGGCCGACGTGCGGGTCAGCGCCGCCCGCGAGGATCGAGGAGACCGCACGGACCCCGTGGACACACGGACCCGGCCCCTCCCCGATTCGGACGGAGCACCACCGCCATGCGCCGAAGGACCCTGCACGCCGCCGCCCTCCTCGCCCTGGCCGCGGCCCTGACCGGCACGACGGCCACCGCCTCGGCCGCGACCCCGCCTCCGGCCGCCGAGACCACCGCTCACCTCAAAGGCTCGGCCCGCCTCGACTACCCCGTGGCCGGCGAGGAAATCCGGGTCGCCGTCGACGCCCGCGCCACCTTCACCAAGGACGACCCCTGGTACCCCGCCAGGTCCGAGGGCACGTTCCGCCTCTCGCACAGAATCCCCCAGCCCGACGGCTCGTCGCGGACCTACTGGGCCGAAATGGAGGTCGACTGCATGACGACGGGCGGCCCCAACGCGACGGTCACCGGCCGGATCGTGGCCGCCAGCAACAATCCGGGCGACCCCTTCCCCGCCATGCTGAAGGACCACGTCCGCCTGGGCATGAGCTTCTACGTGCCCGGCAAGGGCGCTGCCGGCCCCGCCCGCGTCGGACTGTCCGGAGCGGCGGACATGACCCTGTCCAAGTGCATGGCCCCGGCCCCCTTCGACAAGGTCGTGGCCGGTGGCTTCACCCTGAAGTCCTGATCTGACGGCCCCGCATGCAATGTCACTGATTTCGGTCATCTCCTCACCGAGCGTGTCGGACCCGCCGTACGCTTTTCGGTACTGCGTGTACGGCCCGTACGGACGAGGGCGGTTCAGTCTGTGAACGACCTGTCAGACCGCGAGGAACAGCCGGAACGACCCGTGGAGGCCGACGGCACCACGCACCTGTTCAAGGCGCTCGGCAAGATGATCAAGGCCCTGCGGGAAGCGGCGGGCCTCCAGCAGAAGGAACTGGCCGCCCGGGTGCGGGTGAGCGAGGAGCTGATCTCCTCGATCGAACGGGGCGTACGCACCCCGCAGCCCGACTTCCTGGAGAACGCCGACCGGGCGCTGGGCGCCAACGGGGTCCTGCTGGCGGCGATCCCGGAGGTGAAGGAGGCCCTGAAACGCGCCCGGACCCGGCATCCGGACTGGTTCCGCAAGTTCGCGGAGGCGGAGGCGGTGTCGGTGGCGCTGCATTACTACGAGGTCCAGGCAGTGCCTGGCCTGCTCCAGACCGAGGACTACGCGCGGGCCGTCTTCTGTCACCGTCGACCCGTCCTGGACGAGGAGACCATCGAAAAGCGCGTGGCGGACAGACTTGCACGACAGGTGATCCTGGAACGCTGGCCGGCGCCGACCTTCAGCTTCGTACTGGAGGAGTCCATCCTCCATCGCCCCATGGGCGGTGAGGCGGTCCACCGAGCGCAGCTACGACGGCTACTGGAAGTGGGCCGACTGCGCACTGTGCACTTGCAGGTGATGCCAATGGATCGAGGTGAACATCCCGCAATGGAGGGATCGTTCACCCTCCTCCGCCCCAAGGGCCGCAATGAGGTGGCCTACACCGAAACGTACAACCACGCGAATCTGATCACCGATCCGGAGCAGGTAAGGATCTACAGCGAGCGCTATGGGATCATCCGGGCACAGGCGCTCACGCCCCACGAGTCCCTGGCCCTGATCGAGAAGATGCTGGGAGAAAGATGAACACGGAACTGGCCTGGTTCAAGAGCAGCCACAGCGATGGCGAGGGCGGCGAGTGCGTCGAAGTCGCCTACTCCTGGCGGAAGTCGAGCTACAGCGGTGGCGAAGGCGGAAACTGCGTCGAGGTGGCCACCTGCGCCGACACCGTCCACGTCCGGGACTCCAAGGTGACCGCCGGGCCCGAGATGGCCGTGGCGCCCGCCGCCTGGGCCTCGTTCCTGGGCGGGATCAGCCTCTGACGGGTGGTACGGCCCAGGGCACCCCCGTGGTCGCCCTGGGCCGGACCGGCTAGATGTTCTTCAGGTAGCCGCTCTTGAACCCGTACGCGTTGGCCTTGACCTGGTGCCGCTTGTCGATCTCGATGCCGAAGCCGCGGTAGATGATCGAGCCCTCCCAGATCACCTCGCCGATGGCGGTGCCGCTGGCCAGCTGCGCCTTCGGGACGCTGTGGCCGATGGACACGGCGGCGTTGTAGTTGCGCTTCGCGCAGTCCGCGTGGTCGACCTTCGTGATGGACGAGCCGTTGGTGTAGTAGTTCACCCACAGGCTCAGCTTGGTGACCGTGACGCCGAAGATCTTCTGCTTCACGGAGTACGTGGTCTCCCACCAGCCCCGGGAGAGCTTGCCGCCGGCCGCGACCCCGTCGAGATCGGCGTCGGGCTTGAAGGTGGCGTCGCTGTCCGCCTGGATCTGGACGTCGCCGTCCTTGAGGTTCACGAGCGAGTGCACGGACTTCCCGGCCTCGGGAACGTCGGCGGCCTCCTGGAGCAGCGCCTTGAGGTTCTCGGGGTCCTCGGTGTAGTCGAGGAACTTGACCTTCTTGTCGTACGCCAGCGCGTCGAACTCCTTGAGGGTGGTCGCGGCGTCCGGCTCGGCGCTGGTCCGCAGGGTGTTCTCGTAGGAGGCGATGCGCCGCCCGTCGCCCGAGATGATCGAGGCGTTGGCGGTACCCGTACCCAGCAGTGTGGCGGTGGCGAGGCCCACGAGGACCGTGGTGGCGAGGCGGCGGGTGGTGGCCATGGACATGGGTGACTGACCCTCTCGGGTTGGGGGGTGGCTTGGCTTGGTGCGGCGTCAGTCAATCAGCGGACCAAGTGGTTCCGGCTCAAGAGTTCCTCAGAACTAGATCATGAAGGGGAGCCTTTACCTCCATGCTCAACTCCCCCTCAATTCCCCTCTGTTGCACCCATTCTGACGTTTCGTCAGGCGTGCGTGACCCGCGCCGCGTCCGACAGGATCCGGGCCAGTTCCGCCGGTGCCGAGAGCATCGGCCAGTGCCCCGTCTCCATCTGCACGAGGCTCCACCGCTCGCCCTCCAGGAGCCCCGTCACCACCGGGCCCGGGTCCTCGCCGTCCAGCAGGCACTTCACGTACAGCGCCGGGAGACCGGACAGCGGGCCCGCGAGCTGCGCCGGCTCCGTCAGGGTGGCGCCCGGGTGCGGGGTCGCGCCGGAGACGAGGCGGTCGACCTGCTCCGCGGTCAGGCCCTGGCCCTCGAAGTCCCCGGCGGCCGGCGGGGGCCAGAAGCCGCCGTGGGCGGTGATCTCGGCCCGCACCGACCAGGCGTCCTCGAAGGCCTCGCCGTCCACCGGGACGTTCGCGTCCACGAACACCACCCGGGCCAGCCGGTCGCCGATCCGCTCGGCGGCCTGGCCGACCGGGATGCCCGAGTAGCTGTGGCCGACCAGGACCACCTCGCGCAGGTCGAGGCGCTCGACCTCGGACACGACGTCCCGGACGTGCGTCTGCTGTCCGGCCGGTTCGCCCTGCCGTTCGGCCAGGCCGGACAGCGTCAGCGGGTGGACGCCGTGCCCCGCCGCGCGCAGCTGCGCGGCCACCTCCTCCCACGCCCACGAGCCGAGCCATGCGCCTGCCACCAGTACGTAGTTCGCCATGGCGGCACCGTAGCCCGGCCCTCTGACAACGCCCCCGGGCCCGGCGCCGGGCCGGCCGCCCTCAGCCCTCGTACAGTGCGTCGGTCTCCGCCGCGTAGCGCTGCGCCACCGCCGTGCGGCGCAGCTTCAGGGTCGGGGTCAGGGTGCCCGCCTCGACGGAGAAGTCCTCCGGCAGGACGTGGAAGGCGCGGATGCGGGCCGGGCGGGAGACCGTCCCGTTGGCCGCCGTGACCGCCTCCTCGACCAGGGCGCGGACCGCGGGGTGGGCGGCCGCCCGGGGCAGGTCCAGGTCGAGGCCCTCGCGCCGCGCCCAGGCCGTGATCTCCTCCGCGTCCAGGGTGATCAGGGCGACGGGGTGCGGCCTGCGGTCGCCGATCAGGACCGCCCGCGACACGTACCGGGAGCGCTGGACGGCGAACTCGACCTCCGTCGGGGTGATGTTCTTCCCCGCCGAGGTGATGATCAGTTCCTTCTTGCGGCCGGTGATCGACAGGAACCCGTCCGCGTCCAGCTCCCCCAGGTCACCGGTGTGCAGCCAGCCCTGCGCGTCCAGCGCCCGCTCCGTCGCGGCCGGGTTCGCGTGGTAGCCCGGGAAGACCATCGGCCCGCGGACCAGGATCTCGCCGTCCTCGGCGATGCGGACCTCGCAGCCCGCGATGGGCTTGCCGACCGTGCCGTGACGGGCGGCTTCCGCGTGGTTCATGCTGATCAGGCCGGCGGTCTCGGTCATGCCGTAGCCCTCGTAGATGGTGATCCCGCAGGCCCGCAGGAAGTCCATGGTCGCCGGGGCGATCGGCGCCGCACCGGTCACCGCCTGGTTCAGCCGGCCCCCGAAGGCGCCCCTGACCAGCGAGTACAGGTTCTTCTCCGCCTCCTCGTACGCCGGGCGGTCGGCGTCGGGCAGCCGCCCCTCCGCCGCGAGCACCCCGATCCGGACCGCCTCCCGGAACCGCTCGGCGCCGCCCTCCTGCGACTCGGCCATCGACAGCACCACCGCGTGCACCTTCTCGAACAGGCGCGGCACGGACGGCAGATGGGTGGGCTTCGCCTCGCCCAGCTCGGACAGCACGTCCTCGATGCGGCCGCCGAAGTAGCACAGCTCCCCGCCCTCCAGCAGGGTCGTGAACTGGATCAGCTGTGCCAGCACGTGCGCCAGCGGCAGGTACAGGTACGTGGAGTCGCCCGGCCCGCCGTGGATCAGCGGGCGCGTCGCGTCCTGGATGGCGCCCGTGTTGCCGTGCGTGATGCGGCAGCCCTTCGGCAGGCCCGTCGTCCCCGAGGTGTAGACGATCGACGCGTCCGCCTCCGGGGTCACCCGCCGTGCCCGCTCCAGGAGTTCCGCTTCGGGGGCGCCTTCGAGACCCGCCAGCGCGTCCATCCGTACGACCGCGCGCAGGGCCGGCAGCTTCGCCCGCAGCGCCTCCACCCGGTCCGCCTGCGCCGCGTCGTCGCAGACCACGGCCACCGCCTCCGAGTCCGCGAGGACCCAGGCCAGCTCCTCGTCCCCCGCCGTCGGGTACACCGGTACGAGGACCGCGCCCGCCGCCAGGATCCCGAAGTGGGTGTACGTCCACTCCGGCCGGGTCTCGGCCAGCACCGCCACCCGCTCCCCCGCCGCGACCCCCAGCCCGAGCAGCGCCCGGCCCGTCCGCCGTACCGCCGCGCCGAGCTCCGCGTACGTACGGGTCCGCCACCCGCTCCCGTCCGGCGACCGGAACCGCAGTGCGGTCTCCTGCGCGTACCTCTCCTCGGTCCACTGGGTGAACACCGCCAGCGTGTGCGGCCGACCGTCCATGGCTTCCCCTCCCGGGATGGGTGACCCCCGACGCACCCGACGCTAGGCACCCGCGGGCGCCGATCGACATGACCGGAAGCGTCAGCACCGCTGACCCCAGCGCTCATTGGGGCTACCGTCGACCCCATGGGGAGCCGGACGATCACCGTGCACCATGTCCGTGCCGTGCTCGCGGGGGCGGCGCGCGGCGGCTTCGACACCGTGCCGCTGCTCCAGGAGGCGCAGATCCCGCCCCTGCTGCTCGGCGACGACCGGGCCAGGATCAGCCCGGCGCAGTTCGCCCGGCTGTTCCGCGCCCTGTACCGGACCACGCAGGACGAATTCCTCGGGCTGTCGGCGGTGCCGAGCCGCCCGGGCACCTTCGCGATGATGTGCCACGCCTCGCTCGGCTGCCGGGACCTCGGCGCGGCCGTGGAGCGGGCCGCGGCCTTCTACGGCCTGTTCGCGGGCGGCCCCGAGCTGGCGCTGGAAGTGAACGGCGGCGAGGCCCGGTTCACCGTCCGGGGCGACTTCGTGGGGGACGAGGAACGCTTCCTCACCGAGTGCGTGCTCGCCATCTGGCACCGGCTGAGCAGCTGGCTGGTCGGGCGGCGCATCCCGCTCGCGTACGCCGCGTTCGCCTACCCGGCGCCGCCGCACGAGGCCGAGTACGAGGTCCTGTTCGACTGCCCGGTCCGGTTCGGGGCCGACCGTACGGGCGCCGCCTTCGACGCCCGCTGGCTGGCCGCACCCCTCGTACGGGACGAGGCCGAGCTGGACGAGATGCTGCGCCGGGCCCCCTTCGACCTGCTGTCGCGGCCGGAGTACGCCGCATCGGTCTCGGAACAGGTCCGCCGGGCCCTCGCCCGGCAGCTGCGCAGCTCCCCGCGGCTGCCGGAGCTCGGGGAGGTGGCGGCGCGGCTCGCGGTGTCCCCGGCGACGCTGCGGCGCCGGCTCCGGCAGGAGGGGACCTCGTTCCAGCAGCTGAAGGACCACGTCCGGCGGGACGCGGCGATCGCGGGCCTGGCCGAGAGCAGCGAGCCGATCGCGGAACTGGCGGCCCGCCTCGGCTTCTCGGAGGACACCGCCTTCCACCGCGCCTTCCGCCGCTGGACGGGCACGACCCCGGGCGCGTACCGCATCGCGTCGAACGAGCCGTAGCGGGGGCCGGTTCGGCCGGCCGGACGACCGGGCCGCGAAGGCGCCGACGACGCCGACGACGCCGACGACGCCGACGGCGGTTCGGCCACCGGGTCGCGGCGGCGGGCCTGCCCGCGCGGAACGCCGCCGGAGGGAACCGGGAGCGTGACGCAGGTCACCCGTGTGCACGTCCGCCGTTCTGTCACATCCGGGCCGCGCCGCGGGTCAGTTCTGTGCAACGGTCGATACCCCAAGGAGTCCACGATGGAAGCTCGCCTCAACTTCTACGGCAACGCGGTGGCCGGCAAGTTCGCCCGGTACATCAACTCCGCCGGCAAGGTCGTCAGCGACTCGACCCTCCCGGCCGCCACGCAGGAACTGGTGAAGATCCGGGCCAGCCAGATCAACGGCTGCGGCTTCTGCCTCGACATGCACACCAAGGACGCCGCGCACGCCGGGGAGACGGCGCTGCGCCTGAACCTGGTCGCCGCCTGGCGCGAGGCGAAGGAGTTCACCGACGCCGAGCGGGCGGCCTTGGAACTCACCGAGCAGGGCACCCGCATCGCCGACGCGGCGGGCGGGGTCACGGACGAGGCCTGGGCCGAGGCCGCCAAGCACTACGACGAGGACCAGCTGTCCGCACTGGTCTCGCTGATCGCCCTGATCAACGCCTACAACCGGATGAACGTGATCGTCCGCCAGCCGGCGGGCGACTACCAGCCGGGCCAGTTCGGCTGACCTGCCCGCCGTCGGGCGATGGGCACCGGGAGTCGGACATCGGGAGTCCGGCACCCGGAGCCCGGCACCTGGTACCCGGCACCCGGCGACGGCGTCCGGAGCCCGGCGACCGGCGACTGGCGCCCGGAGCCCGGCACCTGGCACCCGGCGACCGGCGACCGGCGACCGGCGTCACCACGGGCCCGGCATGAGCCGGAACTCCGGCTTCAGGGGATGTCGGTGGTCGACTCGCAGTTGACGGCGACGTCGGCGGTGCCGGCCTGGCCGTCGCACGCGTCGGTGTCCGGGCCGCCGTCGAGGAGGTCGTCGGCCCGGCCGGCGAAGATCGAGTCGTTGGCCGCCCGGGCCCCGAGCTGTAGACCGGCCCCAGGCGGGGCGGCGGGGGCCGCCCCCGCGGCGTTGGTGTT
>NZ_JBHYVA010000135.1:0-4206 GCF_042750055.1 Streptomyces sp. NPDC059456 | reverse complement strand
TGGGGGCGGCGGGGGGGGCCTGTCACTCCTGAGCTGCGCCCCCCCCCGCCCCGGAGCTGATCCCGGCCGCCTGCCGTGCCGGCGGTCGCGTCCCCGTCGAAGTTGGAGTTGTCCCCGAAGAGGGTGTCGTCGCCGCCTCCGCCGTCGATCTGGTCGTTTCCGGCGGAGGTGACGGAGGCGTCGCCGACGGAGCTGTCGCCGATGAGGATCTCGGCGGCGGAGCCGCCGGTGATCCGGTCGTTGCCCGCGCCCGTGGCCCGGCCGCCGGCGGGGTCGCCGATGTTGTGGTCGCCCACGGCGAAGACACCGCCGTCGGCCCCCAAGTCGATCTGGTCGTTGCCGCCCCTGCCGACGGCCCCCGCGACGCCCTCGCTGTCACCGACGACCGTGTCGCCGGCGCCCGGCCCGGCGCGCAGGACGTCGTTGCCCGCGCCGGTGCCCGTCCCTTGGAAGGGCGAGGCGGAGTCCCCGAGCAGGCCGTCGTCACCGTTGCCGCCGTCCAGCAGGTCGTTGCCGCCGCCCGTGGCATCACCGCCGAGGGCGACGCTGTCGCCGGTGATGTGCTCGTCGTCCCCGTCGCCGCCGAACATGCGGTCGTTCCCGCCGCCGTGGGCCGTCCCGGCGGCGTCGCTCTCGGAGTCGCCGACCATGAAGTCGGCGCCGGGCCCGCCGTCCAGGAGATCGTTCCCGCCGCCCGTGGCGTTGCCGCTCGCCGTGAACGAGTCGCCGACCATGTCGTCGTCACCGTCACGCCCGTACAGCTCGTCGTTGCCGCCACCGGAGGCGTTGCCCGAGGCGACGGCCGCGTCACCGCGCAGGACGTCGTTGCCCGCGCCGCCGTCGAGCCGGTCGTTGCCGGACCCGCCGACCAGCCGGTCGTCGCCACCGAGCCCGCAGATGAGGTCGTTGCCACCTAGTCCGTCGACGGTGTCGGCGGCCGCCGAGCCGACGATGACGTCGTTGCCGGGCGTGCCGTTGATCAGGCCGCTGCCGGTGATGGTGGCGACGGCACCGAAGCAGGTCGGCGGGGCGACGGCTCCGGCGACCGGGATCCCCAGGCCGAACAGCGCGGCGGTGACGACACCGGCCGTGATCATGCGTGCCATTCAAGTCCTCCGACGGTTCGTGACGGCATCGCACGGAGGACTGCCACGCCCGGCCCGCCCCGCAAGCGGAGGCTGCGCCGACTGCCTCGGCTTGTCCGTCGTACGGGTGCCCGCCGGCCGGGCCTCCGACACCGCCGACACCGCCGTCACCGCCGTCACCGCCGGCGGCTGCTAGCGGCCGCTGGCCTCCGCGTTCCGGACGATCCGGGCGAGCAGGTCCCGTACGGCGGCCGTCTCGGCCTCGGAGAGGCCCTCGGCCAGCCGGGCATCGAGCTTCGCCACGAGCGCGTCCGCGGCGGCGAACACCTCCGCGCCGCGCTCGGTCATCCGGATCTCGATGAGCGTGCCGTGGATCGGGTGCGGGGTGCGCGCGATGAGACCGCGCGTCTCCAGCCGCCCGAGCAGGCTGTTCATCGTCTGCGGGGTGACCGACAGGCGGCGCGCGAGCTCGGCGGCGTTGATGCCGGGGTTGTCGCTGAGCACGGCGAGCGCGGCCTGCTGGGCAGCGGTGATCCCGGCCTCGCGCACCGCGGCCTCCTTGGCGGCCTGCGTGATGCGTTCGGCCTGCTTGATGTGGATCAGCAGGCGCTCGGAGTAGTGCATGGGGCGAGTGTAGGAGCGGGTGCCGGTCGGGTGCCAGTAACCACTGGGTGATCAGTCAGCTTGCAGATGCCTATCAGCATGCTGTTAGCTACAAGCACACGAACTGCCGCATGCACTGCCGCATGCACTGCCGCATGCACTGCCGCGTCGAACGCCTCACCATCACCAAGGGGAGACCTCCATGACTGCTGTCCGCACCCGCCCCGCCCTCGGCAACGACCTCGCCCGCGCGATCGTCGACGCGGCCCTGGCCGCCGCCCGGGAGACCGACCTCTTCTTCGCCATCGCCGTCGTCGACGAATCCGGGCACCTCAGCGCGTTCACCCGGATGGACGGCTCGGGCCTGATGACGATCCAGATCGCCCAGGACAAGGCGTACACGGCGGCCGCCTTCGGCCTGAGCACGTCGGGGTGGCACGAGTTCGTCGAGAACGACGCGCAGCTTGCGGTGGGGGCCCGCACGGGGATCGACCGCCTGGTCACGTTCGGCGGCGGGCTGCCGATCGTCGTGGACGGCCACCTGGTGGGCGGCATCGGCGTCTCGGGCGGCCACTGGTCGGACGACGTCAAGATCGCCGAGGCGGGCCTGGCCGCGGTCCCGGCGTAGACCCGACCGACCGGAAGCCCCGGCCCAGGACCGGCCCGGGACGCAGGACCGGCCCGGGACGCAGGACCGGCCCGGGACGCAGGACCGGCCCGGGACGCAAGACCGACCCGGGGCTAAGGATCGGCCAGGGGCGCAGGACCGGACCGGGGCTAAAGGCCGGCCAGGGGCGCAGGACCGGACCGGGACGGGGAGCTGGCCGGGACGGGGAGCTGGCCGGGACGGGGAGCTGGCCGGGACGGGGAGCTGGCCGGGGCTGAGGACTGGCCCGGGACGCAGGACCGACCCGGGACTAAGGGCTGGCCCGGGCCTAAGGGCTGGCCCGGGACTAAGGGCTGGCCCGGGACGCAGGACCGGACCGGGGTGCAGGACCGGCCCGGGACTATGGACCGGACCGGGACGCAGGACCGACCCGGAACTAAGGGCTGGCCCGGGGCTAAAGGCCGTCCCGGGACGGGGAGCCGGCCAGGGACGGGGAGCCGGCCAGGGGCCGGGCCGTGCGGGGAGGCAGGGTCGGCCTGGGAGGCAGAGCCGGCCAGGGCGTTGACTCTCGGGTTACCCGAGACGGCACAGTCTCCCCGTGGACATGACGAACCTGCTGCCGATCGGGCAGTTCGCGCAGGCCAGCGGCCTCACGGTCACCGCCCTGCGGCATTACGACGCCAGCGGCGTACTGCCGCCCGCCCACGTCGACCCGGAGAGCGGCTACCGCTACTTCCGGCGAGACCAGGTCCGGACGGCCCGGTTGATCCGGGTCCTGCGGCAACTCGACATCCCGATCGAGCAGGTGCGCGGCCTGCTCGTGCAGGCCGGTGCGGGGGCCGACCTGGCCCCCGCACTGGCCGCGCACCTGAAGGCCGCGGAGGGCCGGCTGGCCGTCCAGCGCGCCCTCGTCCACGGCCTGTTGACCCGCCCGTCCGAAGGAGCAGAGATGAACCACCGCGTCACCGTCCGCGAGGGCGAGGCCGAACGCGTACTCGTGCGCGCCGCGACCGTGAAGAACTCCGGCCTCATGGGGTTCCTGCGGTCCGCCTTCCAGGACATGTACGCCGTCGCGGGCCGCGGCCCGCTGACGTTCACCGGTCCGGCGTTCGTCCGGTACCACGGGGTGTGCGACGAGGAGAACGAGACGCTGGTCGAAGCCTGCCTGCCGTTCTGGACGGATGGCGCTCAGCCCACGGACCTGCCGGAGGGGATGTCCGTCCACGACCTCCCGGCGAACACCGTCGCCTGCACGGAAGTGTCCGGCCCCGCGGCCGAGTTCCCCGCGATCCTCACCGCGTACGATGCCGTCGCCGACTGGATCAGCACGCACGGCTTCGCCTTCGCCGGCCCGGTCCGGCTGGTCTACCACCGCTGGACGGGCACGCCGGACGACCCCGGCAACCGGTACGAGATCGCCTGGCCAATCGAAGACCCGGCCCCGCCCGCCCCGTAACCCGCAGGCCCCGCCCGCCCCGTAACCCGCCGACCCTTCCAGCCTCGTAGCCCGCAGGCCCTTCCAGCCCGACTGCCCTTTCCGGCCCCGCCTGCGCTTCCCGTGCCACTGCCCCCTTCCGGCCCCGCCGGCACTTCCGGTACGGCTGCCCCCTCCAGCCCGGCCTGCGCTTCCGGTGCAACTGCCCCTTTCCGGCCCCGCCAGCCCTTCCGGTACGGCTGCCCCCTTCCAGCCCGGCCTGCGCTTCCGGCACGGCTGCCCCCAGCCCCGCCGGCACTTCCGGTGTGACTGTCCCTTTCCGGCCCCGCTGGTGCTTCCGGTGCGACTGTCCCTTTCCGGCCCCGCCGGTGCTTCCGGTGCGGCTGCCCCCCCCCAGCCCCCCCGGGGCTTCCGACACGGCTGCCCCCCCCCGGCCCGTGCGGTGCGGCGGCCCCCAGACAGCCCCGCGGGGGGGT
>NZ_JBHYVA010000134.1:0-15339 GCF_042750055.1 Streptomyces sp. NPDC059456 | reverse complement strand
CCCGCCCCCTTTCGGGGTGGGCGGGCCCGCCGGGTTGGGCGGGCCCGGGGGGGTGTGTTTTTGGCGTCAAACGGGCCCCCACGGGGCAAGACCCCCCGGGGGCGCCCCTTCGGCGTGTGCGGGGTCGCGTACGGCCCCTGCGCGCCCGGCTAGGCGCGCGAGCGGTGCACGGAGTACGTGACGAAACCGGCCCCGAGGCCCAGGCAGAGCGTGCCGCCCAGCAGGTACGGGGTGGTGTCGATGCCGCCGGTGTCGGCGAGCCCCGGCGAGCCCTGGCCGGCGCCCTGCGGGCCGCCGTCGGCGCCGTCGGCGGGGTCCGCCTCCAGGCCGGTGACCGATCCGGGCCCGGCGGCGTTCGCGGACTCCGGGGCGGCGGCCGAAGCGGAACCGGACGTGGTGGAACCGGCTCCCGCGGCCCCCGGTGCGGTGGCGTTGGCCGAGGGGACGAACCAGAGGGCGGCGAGGAGGGTGGTCGCTCCGAGAGCGGTGAGCAGCGGTCGACGTGCGGACACGGTGCGATCCCCCTTGCGGACGCAGCGAATTGGCCGTGTGCGGTGATGCTACGGACAAGGGCGGGTCGCGGGAAAGTCGGGGCTTCCGCGGGCTTACTCTCCGTCGTATGAACCCTTCTGACACATCACGGTACGTACGGCTTCGGGTGGATTTGGTACTGGAGGTGCCCGACCCCGAGGCGCTCACCGGGGCCGCACTCGCGCACATCGAAGCCGACGAGTTCATGCCGGACGAGGAGCGCGGCCACGCCGAGTCGGCCGTGCGGGAGGACGAATCGGAGGCGCTCGCGTACCTCGTCGACCCCACTGACCTGGTCGTGGACATCCCCGGCGTGGAGTTGGCGCAGGCCTCCTGGAGCAGCGAGCCCGTCGAGTACGACCCCGAGTCCATGGAGTGGGACCTGGGCGAGGAAGATGGGGAGTACGAGGAAGAGACGACCGACAACGCCTGACCGTGTGGTTGCACACATTCAAACGGAATGTGGAACCGATCCGGGCCTGCAACGCGTTGACTGGTGGGAGGCAGGGGGCATGTTCCCCTGCCCCGATCGGGGCACCGCCCGGCTGGAGCCGGGAGGAAGCTCGGGGGTTCGGCAACGATGGAGTGGCGTGTGAGGACGGACAGGAAGCGTCGGAGAAGGTCCCTGGTGGCCATATCCGCCGTGCTCGGTGGCGTGCTGGTTCTCTCGGCGTGCGGCGGTGGCGACGACAAGCCCACGGGCGGCGGGGACTCGAGCAGCAAGTCCCAGTCGGACGTGGACGCGGCCGCGGCCAAGGACACCTCCAAGGCCAAGATAACGATCACGCCGAAGGACGGGGCGACCAACGTCGGCCTGAACGACGCGACGAACGTCGCCGTCAGCGACGGCACGCTCACCGCGGTCGAGCTGAAGACCTCCGAAGGCGCGGCCGTGGCCGGCAAGATAGCCGCCGACGGCAAGAGCTGGAAGCCGGACGCCGCGCTGAAGCGCTCCACGAAGTACGCCCTGTCGGCGACCGCCAAGGACGCGAGCGGCAAGGAGGCGCACGAGAACACCTCGTTCACCACCGTCTCCCCGGAGAACAGCTTCGTCGGTTCGTTCATACCGGACGACGGCCAGACCGTCGGCGTGGGCATGCCGGTCTCGATCACCTTCAACAAGCCGATCAAGGACATGAAGGCCGTCCAGGCGGCGATCAGCGTCACCTCCAGCAGCGGCCAGGAGGTCGTCGGGCACTGGTTCAGCCCGCAGCGCCTGGACTTCCGCCCCGAGCAGTACTGGCAGGCGGGCTCCACCGTCACCCTGAAGCTCGCCCTCGAAGGCGTGCAGGGCGCCCCCGGCGTCCAGGGCGTGCAGAACCGCACGGCCACCTTCAAGATCGGCCGCAGCCAGGTCTCCACGGTCGACGCGAAGACGAAGAAGATGACCGTCACCCGCGACGGCGCGGTCCTCAAGACCATCCCGATCTCGGCGGGCTCCCCGGCGAACCCGACGTACAACGGCCAGATGGTGATCTCCGAGAAGTTCAAGGAGACCCGGATGGACGGCTCCACCGTGGGCTTCAAGAACAGCGAGGGCAAGGGCGAGTACGACATCAAGGACGTGCCGCACGCCATGCGGCTGTCCCAGTCCGGCACCTTCATCCACGGCAACTACTGGGGATCGGACTCGATCTTCGGCAGTGAGAACACCAGCCACGGCTGCGTCGGCCTGAACGACGCCCAGGGTGCCAACGACCCCAGCCAGCCCGCGGCCTGGTTCTACGACAACTCGCTCATCGGCGACGTCGTCACGGTGGTCAACTCGCCGGACAAGACCATCAAGCCGGACAACGGCCTCAACGGCTGGAACATGAGCTGGGCGGACTGGAAGGCCGGCACGGCCTCCTGACCCGGCCCGACGCCGGCACGGAACGGATGGCGGGGAGCCCCTGGCGGGCTCCCCGCCATCTGTCGTGCAAACCCCCGCGCGCGGACGCGGACCCCGGGCTAGGGTCCGTGATCATGACGATTCGCGCACTGAGCACGCCCCCTTCGGCCGCCGAGGCGGGGGCCTGGCTCGCGGTCCTGACCGCCGCCCACACGGTCGACCTGCCGCAGCTGCCGCCCCCGTCCCGGACGGAGGTCGTCGGACGGCTGAGCGTGGCACCGGCCCGCGGCCGCGCCGCACTGTGGGCGGCTGACGAAGGCGTCGCGGGCCTCCTGCTGTTCACCGACGAGGCCAACCGCCACACCGCCTTCCTCGACGTGCTGGCCGTGCACCCGCACGCGCGCCGACGCGGTCTCGGCACGGCCCTGTGGCAGCGGGTCCGCGAGGAGCTGCTCTCCGAGGGCCGCACCTCGGTCTCCGCCCTCGTGGACCTCGGCGGCCCGGGCGAGGCCTTCGCCCGCTCCCTGGGCTTCGAGAACGTCCTGCCGATGGCCTGGTACGTCCAGGACGTGATCGCCGCCCAGGACGCGGCGGCGGCCTTCCCGCCCGGGCCCCGGGTCCCGGAGGGCTACGACATGCTGTGCTGGCCCGGCCTCGTACCGGACGCCTGGGCGCCGGCGGCGGCCCGCGCCCACGCCGCGATGGAGGACGCACCGACCGGCGAACTCGACGAGCGCACCGAGGCCTGGACCGCGCAGCGCCTGCACGCGGCCCAGCAGCTCGTCCTGGACCGCGGGGGCGCCCTGACCACGGTCGCCGCGGTCACCCCCGACGGCGAGGTGGCGGCGTACACGGAACTGGTCCTCCCGGACCCGCAGGGCCCGCGCGCCCTCCAGTACGACACCGTGGTCGTCCCCGCGCACCGGGGCCGCGGCCTCGGCCGCGCGGTGAAGCTCCGCATGCTCGCCGAGGCGGCCGCCCGCCACCCGTCCCTGCGCACGGTCGGCACGACCGTGGCCGACGAGAACACGCCGATGCTGGCGGTGAACGAGGCCCTCGGCTACCGCCGCGAGCGCGCCACGGGGTACTTCCAGCTCACGCTGTAGCGGCGGGGTCGCGCGGGCCCGGCCGGCCCGGCGGCCCCTGCGGCGCGTTGCGCGCCCCCGCCTCCCCGGCGGGGGCCGACCACGACGCCAGCATCCGCAGGGCGTCCTGCGAGGGCGAGCCCGGCGCCGCGTGGTAGGTGACCAGGACCTGCGCCGAGTCGCCCGGCAGCACCAGCGTCTCGAAGGACAGCGACAGTTCGCCGACCAGCGGGTGGCGCAGCCGCTTCACCCCGTGCGTCTTGTTGTCCGCCAGCGTGTGCGCCGCCCACAGCCGGCGGAACTCCTCGTTCTTCACCGACAACTCGCCGACCAGCGCCGACAGCTGCTCATCGTCCGGGTGCTCGCCCGCGTACATGCGCAGACTGCTCACGACCCGGCAGGCCAGGCAGTCCCATTCCTCGTACAGCTCGGCCGCCGCCGGGTCCTGGAACACCATCCGCACCAGGTTCCGCTCCTGCGGCGGCAGCGCGCCGAAGTCCCCGAACACCGCCGCGGCCAGCCGGTTCCACCCGAGGACGTCCTGCCGCCGCCCCAGCAGGTACGCGGGCACCCCGTCCATCGCGTCCAGCAGCGTCCGCAGCTCGGGGCGGACCTGCTCCTGCCGGTGGGGCTGCCGGCGCGGCCTGCGCAGCCGGGGGCTGGCCAGGTGCGTCAGGTGGGCCGTCTCCGTGCCGTCCAGACGCAGCGCCCGCGCGATCGCGTCGAGCACCTCCGCCGACACGTTCTGCCCGTGCCCCTGTTCGAGCCGCGTGTAGTACGCCACCGAGACGCCCGCCAGCTGCGCCAGCTCCTCGCGGCGCAGCCCGGGCACGCGCCGGTGGCGCCCGTGGTCCGGCAGGCCCACGTCCGCGGGGCGCAGCCGCGCACGGCGGGAACGCAGGAACTCGCCGAGTTCGGCACGCTGATCGAGCTGGTCCATGACGCCAGTATCGCCGGGCGGGGCGGCCCGGCGCGGCGCTGTGCCTGACCCCGCCAGGGGTAGGACCACCGGTCCTAGGCAGAGCAGGGGTCTGGGTGCCGGGCGCCCGGCACGGCATCGTGGAAGGCGCCGCAGAACGTCAGCGGAACTTCAGCAGTGTTCGAGGAGCCTTCACCCATGTCCGTCACCCAGGTCGCCGCCTATGCAGCTCCCGCCGCCAAGGCCCCGCTGGAGCGCACCACCGTCCCGCGCCGCCCCGTCGGCGAGCACGACGTCCTCATCGAGATCAAGTACGCCGGCATCTGCCACTCCGACATCCACCAGGTCGGCGACGGCTGGGGCGAGGGCATCTACCCCATGGTCCCGGGCCACGAGATCGCCGGTGTCGTCGCCGAAGCCGGGCCGGGCGTCACCAAGTTCGCCGTCGGCGACCACGTCGGCGTCGGCTGCTTCGTCGACTCCTGCCGCACGTGCGCGTACTGCCTGCGCGGGCAGGAGCAGTACTGCGTCCGGGGCATGACCGGCACGTACAACTCCCGCGACGAGCAGGGCGAGCCCACGTACGGCGGCTACTCCACGCACGTCGTCGTCGACGAGAACTACACCGTCCGCATCCCCGACGGCCTGCCCCTGGACGTCGCCGCGCCGCTGCTGTGCGCCGGGATCACCCTGTACTCGCCGCTCAAGCACTGGCAGGCGGGCCCCGGCAAGAAGGTCGCGATCGTCGGTCTCGGTGGGCTCGGCCACATGGGCGTGAAGATCGCGGCCGCCCTCGGCGCCGAGGTCACCGTCCTGTCGCAGTCCCTGCGCAAGCAGGAGGACGGCCTGCGGCTCGGTGCCTCGCACTACCACGCCACCAGCGACGAGACCACGTTCGAGAAGCTGGCCGGCAGCTTCGACCTCGTCATCTCGACGGTGTCGGCCCCGCTGCGCCTGGACGCGTACCTCGGCCTGCTGAAGGTCGACGGCGCGCTGGTGAACGTCGGAGCCCCGGAGGAGCCGGTCGAGGTGAACCTCTTCTCGGTCATCACCGGCCGCAAGACGCTGGCCGGCTCGATGATCGGCGGCATCGCGGAGACCCAGGAAATGCTGGACTTCTGCGCCGAGCACGGACTGGGCTCGGAGATCGAACTGATCCGCGCCGACGAGATCAACGACGCCTACGAACGCGTCCTGGCCAGCGACGTCCGCTACCGCTTCGTCATCGACGCGTCCACGATCTGACCCGCCGCGCCAACGGCCCCCGGCGCCACCGCCCACCGGGGCGAGGGGCGCGCGGGGGGCCGGGACGGGTCAGCCGTCGGCCCTGGCCACGCCGATGGGGCAGGAGACGCCCGTGCCGCCGATGCCGCAGTAGCCGTCCGGGTTCTTGTCCAGGTACTGCTGGTGGTACGCCTCCGCCGGCCAGAAGGGGCGCTCCGCGGCCGGGAGGACCGCCGTCGTGATGTCGCCGTGGCCCGCGGACGCGAGGACCTGCTGGTACGCCGAGCGGGAGGCCTCGGCCTGCGCCTGCTGGGCTTCGGAGTGGGTGTACACCGCCGAGCGGTACTGGGTGCCGACGTCGTTGCCCTGGCGGAAGCCCTGGGTCGGGTTGTGGGACTCCCAGAACAGCTTCAGGAGCTCGGTGTAGGACACCTGCGCCGGGTCGAAGACCACGCGGACGACCTCGGTGTGGCCGGTCAGACCCGAGCAGACCTCTTCGTACGTCGGGTTCTCGGTGAAGCCGCCCTGGTAGCCGGCCAGCGTGGTCCACACCCCCGGGGTCTGCCAGAACTTGCGCTCCGCGCCCCAGAAGCAGCCCAGGCCGAAGTCGGCCACCTCCAGGTGCGCCGGGTAGGGGCCGGCCAGCGGGTTGCCGAGCACGGTGTGCTTCTCGGGCAGGCCGAAGAGCGGCTCCGCGCGGCCGGTCAGGGCCTCCTCGCGGGTGGGGAGCTCGGGGGTGCGGCGGTACGAGAACATGGATTCCCTCCTAGTGGTCCTCCTTTAACGGACGGGGGCGGGCCGGGATTCCCCCGTGCCCGCCCCCGCCCGGGACGTCACCGCAGCGTCATTTTTCGCGTCCTGCCCGCGCGGCCGCTCAGGACTCCAGCTCGGTGACCCGGACGGCCCAGTTGCGGGCGTGCAGGTACCGGCCTCGCGGGGAGCCCGCGTAGATCCAGGGCAGGGCGCCGATGTGCCCGTCGATCAGGCGGAACTGCTCCACCGCCTCGGCGTCCCGGTCCTGCCAGAACAGCAGCCACGCCAGGATGTGCCGCAGGCGCACCGCCCGCCGGTCGGCCGGGTCGGCCGCCGCCAGGTCCGCGAGCGCGGCGTCCACCGCGGCGACGACCTCCGGCTCCCGGAAGAAGGTCTCCGGGCGCAGGTCCCCGTCCCAGCTCTCCTGCTCCACGAACGCGATCAGCGGAAGCAGGGACAGCAGCTCGCCCGGGGCGCCGCCGGCCGCCGCCCGGCCCGCGAACTCCATGGCCAGCTCGTGCGAACCGCGCCACTTCGCCGACCAGTACTGCTGCGCCGAGGTGTGCGCCGACAGGTGCTTCGGGTCCCGGGAGACCACCTCCGACCACAGCTTCTCGTACTGCTCGTGGGGATAGCCGAGGCCGTAGCCGATCGGCAGCTCCACCACGTACGGGACCGGGTCGGCCGGGTCGGCGAGGCGCTGGGCCTCCTGGGCCGCCGTGCGCGCCTTGAGCAGCAGCTCGTGGAAGAGCCGGAACTGCTCCTGGGTCGTGCGGCTGCCCGCCTGGCTGCCGCGGACGTTCCAGGCCACCTGCACCGCGGTGTCCGCCTCGACCAGTGCCGCGGTGGGATCCGCCGGGCGGCCCGCCTGCCAGGCCAGCAGCCAGGCGTCGTCCTGCGCGGCGACCTCGGAGAGGGCCCGCACGCGCTGCCAGCGCTCCTCCCAGTCGCTGCCTGCCTCCGCGATGTACGCGGCGCCCGCCTCCCAGTCACCGGCCGCGACGGCGGCCGCGGCGGCGGTCCGCCCGGCAGGTACGGGCTGTGCGTTCTCGGTGTCGAGGTCCTCCTCGGCGACGAAGCCGAGCGCGACGACCGCGGCCGCCTCGCGGGCCTTCTTCTCGGCCTTGGCGGCCTCCTCGCGGTCCGGTGCGCCGGCCGGGGCGGCCGCGGCGGGGGCCTTCTTCTTGGTCCGGCCGGTGAAGTACTGGTACGCACCGCCGACGATCAGCGCTACGAGGACGAAGATCAGCTTGTCGGTCACGGGGCGAGCACCAGCTTTCGCAGCGGTTCGGTGTCGGGACGGTCGGCGACGGCCGCGTCCACGGCGCCGGCCAGTTCATCGGCGAAGGCCTCGTGCGGGTAGCGCAGCGCGGCCGAGTCGCTCCAGGACAGCTCCCAGCGGGCCCGGCCCCGCTCGGTCAGCTCGATGTCGGCGAGCCGGCTCACGGCCCGGCGCAGCACCGGGCGGGCGAACTCGCGGGCGGTGCGGCCGGTGGCGGCGGCGGCCTCGTCGGACTTCGGGAGGCGGTCGCCGATCCGCCAGAGCACGGCCGGGTCCGCGTCGACCGCGTCGAGCAGTGCGCCGAGGCCGGGGCCCGCGCCCTCGGCGGCGAGGGCCTCGCGGAACTCCTGCGCGCCCTGGCCGACGTACCGGGTCATGCTCTCGTGGACGAGGTCCGCCCAGTCCAGCCGGGTCAGCGCGAGTGCCTGGGGGGTCAGGACCGCCTGCTCCAGCGCGGCCAGCGCGGCCTCCGGGGAGGCGAGCAACTGCAGCGCGGGGCGGGCGTCCTGGCCGCCGCGGCCGTCGTCCGGCAGGGCCTCGATGCGGGCCACGCGTTCGGCGAGCGCGGGGTGGGAGTCGTACGGGGACGCCGGCTCGGTGGACAGGTCGCGGCGCAGGTCCTCCAGTTCCTCCGTGCGGGCGTCGAGGAGCCGGCGCAGGCCGCCGTAGACCTGGCCGGGGAGCGGCAGCAGGCCGGCGCCGACGCCGAGGGTGGCGTACGAGTCCATGTAGAAGCCGTGCGCGGGGCCGAGGGCGTTGAGCTCGCGCAGCGCGGAGGCGGCGGAGTCGCGGCCGGCGACGCGGACCGAGGCGAGGTCGGCGGCGAGTTCCTGGCGGCGGCTGCCCGCGAGGGTGGCGCGCATGTAGAAGTTCCCGTACGCCGTGTAGATCTTCGCCATGGACCGGTACATGGCGCCCTGGCCGGAGGTGTCGACCTCCTTGGCCTTCTTGCCCTTCGCGAGCCGCTTCTCGGCGGCCTTCTCCTGCCGGGCGCGCTCCTTGGCGACCTTGCTGTCGGCGCGTTCGTGGAAGTGCCCGATGGTGCGGATCAGCTGGGCGCGGCCGCGGGCGATCAGCGGGGTGAGGCGGGTGTCGAGGTTGGCGTAGTGGCCCATCTCGTGGGCGAGGACGGCGCGCAGCTGCATCTCGTCCAGGCCGGTCATCAGGGGCAGGCCGAGGTAGAGGCGGCGGGTGCCGGGCAGCAGGCCGAGCAGCCGGGCGTCCTCGCTGACGGCCGCGTTGACCTCGTCGATCAGCAGGATCTCGTCGGGGGCGCGGGTGCCGACCTGGGCGGCGATGTCACGGACCGTCTGCCACAGGACGGGCTCCTGCTGCTCGGTGACGGGCACGCCGGGCAGCGGGTCGCCCTTGGGCGTGCGGAGCATGAACATGCCGCGCACGATCGGGACCGCGAGGACCACCGAGACGATGAGGATCTTGCCGGCGACGCCGCCGTGCAGCCAGGTGACGGTGGCCCAGTCGGCGGCGGCGAGCACGGCCAGCAGGATGAGGCCGAGCAGATAGAAGCCTGCGAGCAGGACGAGGGCGCGCAGCGCGCGCAGTGAAGCGCCCATGTAGGACGGGTCCCCCCGGGAGACGGTGCGATGTTTACGCGCACCTTATGCGGGGCGGACGGGTCTGACGAGAGCAGGGGTGCACCCCGTTCCGCGCCCCGGGGCGGGGTGCGCGGGTGCGTCCTCCTATGTCCGTTCCAGCACCGTTCAGGCACCGTTCCCGCAGGTCCCGCCGCCGCCACCGGCCCGCGGGACCTGCGACGACCGCCGCGTCAGTGCGGCAGCGTCGCCGGGGAGCCGCCGTTGGCCTCGTAGCCCGCCACCGCCAGCGCGCGGTACACCGCGTACTGCGCCGCCGGGTCCGCCGAGGCCGACCAGGGCAGGGCGCCGACGCAGCCGTCGATGTGGCGGACCTGCTCCATCGCCTCCGCCCAGCGCTCCATCGGCACCAGGCACCACAGCAGCATGTGCCGTACGTGCGCGAGCATCGGGTCGTCCGGGCGCGCGGTGTGCACCGCGTACAGGGCACCCTCCACGGCGCGGGTCACCACCGCGCTCTGCCAGAAGTTCGTCAGCACGACCTCCGGCACGTGCTCGTACACCGCGAACAGCGGCAGCGCCGCCAGCAGCGAGCCCTGCGGGGCGCGGGCCGCCGCCGCGTGCGCGAAGGCGTCCGCCTTCTCCCGCGAGCCGTGCCACTTCTCGCACCAGTAGTGCAGCGCCGCCAGGTGCGCGCCCATGTGCGCCGGCGCCACGTCGATCACCTTCGCCCAGAGCGCGTCGAACTCCGCCTCCGCATACCCGAGCGCCCGCGCCACCGCCAGCTCCGTGATGTACGGGACGGGGTCGCCGGGGGCGAGCAGCGCCGCCTTGCGGCACGCCTCCCGGGCCTCCTCCAGGATGATCCGGTGGTCCGTGGAGCCCACCCCGCCCGAATGCCGCCACGCCTGCTGCACCAGCAGTTCCGCGTGCACCTGCGCGCCGCCCGCGTCCTTCTCGGCCTCCAGCCGCCAGGCCTTCAGCCACCCCGCGCCGACCCCGGGTTCGGCCACCAGCTCCAGGGCCGCGGCCCCGCCGAAGGCCTGGACGCGCTGCCAGCGCAGCTCGCCCTCCTTGGGGGTGCCGGCCAGCAGCTGGGACGCGGCCTGCCACCGGCCGGTGCGCTGCACGGCCTCCAGGGCGTCCATCAGGTCCTCGTCCGGGCCAGGGACCCGGAGGTCGAGGTGTTCCTGGCGGGCGAATCCGTAGTTCTCCGGGTCGGCCGCGTCGGGGCTGCCCGGTGCGACCAGGCGTACGCCGCCGCCCCGCCGGCGCCGTATGTACGGGCTGAAAGCGGCCACGAGCAGGCCCATCGCGAGCAGGAACCACAGAATCTCCATGCCCCCCAGCGAACCAGACGCACCCGCGCAAAGGCCAATGCCGGACCGGTGGGTGTGCGGTGGGCGCGTCGGCGGCCGGGGCTTAGGCTCTGCCCATGAGCGACGACAGCCACGAGCACCAGAGCTTCGAGACCCGCGCGATCCACGCGGGCAACACGGCGGACCCGCAGACCGGCGCGGTCGTGCCCCCGATCTACCAGGTGTCGACGTACAAGCAGGACGGCGTCGGCGGACTGCGCGGCGGTTACGAGTACAGCCGCAGCGCGAACCCGACCCGTACCGCGCTGGAGGAGAACCTCGCGGCGCTGGAGGGCGGCCGGCGCGGCCTCGCCTTCGCGTCCGGGCTCGCCGCGGAGGACTGCCTGCTGCGCACGCTCCTCGCCCCGGGCGACCACGTGGTCATCCCGAACGACGCCTACGGCGGCACGTTCCGCCTGTTCGCGAAGGTCGTCTCCCGCTGGGGCGTGGAGTGGTCGGTGGCCGACACCTCCGACCCGGAGTCGGTGCGGGCCGCACTGACCCCGAAGACGAAGGTCATCTGGGTCGAGACCCCGTCCAACCCGCTGCTCGGCATCACCGACATCGCCGTCGTCGCCGACATCGCGCGTTCGGCCGGCGCCAAGCTGGTCGTGGACAACACCTTCGCCTCCCCCTACCTCCAGCAGCCCCTCGCGCTCGGCGCGGACGTGGTCGTGCACTCGCTGACCAAGTACATGGGCGGCCACTCCGACGTCGTCGGCGGCGCGCTGGTCACCGCCGACGCGGCGCTGGGCGAGGAACTGGCCTACCACCAGAACGCGATGGGCGCCGTGGCCGGCCCCTTCGACTCCTGGATCGTGCTGCGCGGCATCAAGACGCTGGCCGTCCGCATGGACCGGCACGCGGAGAACGCGACGAAGGTCGCCGACATGCTGACCCGCCACCCCAAGGTCCACAAGGTCCTCTACCCGGGCCTGCCCGGGCACCCGGGCCACGAGGTCGCCGCCAAGCAGATGCGCAACTTCGGCGGCATGATCTCCTTCCAGGTCACCGGCGGCGAGGAGGAGGCCGTCGCGGTCTGCGCCCGCACCAGGATCTTCACGCTGGCCGAGTCGCTCGGCGGCGTCGAGTCCCTCATCGAGCACCCGGGCCGCATGACCCACGCCTCGGTGGCCGGTTCGGCCCTGGAGGTCCCGGCGGACCTGATCCGTGTCTCGGTCGGCATCGAGAACGCCGACGACCTGATCGCGGACCTGACCCAGGCCCTCGGCTAGCAGTCCCGTACGCACGGGAGCAACGGCCGCCGGGCGGTGGCTACCAGCCCTCCAGGGGCGGGGAGACACCGCTCGGCGGCACCTCCCACGGGCGGACCAGCCACGCCCACACCGCGAAGGCCACCGCGGCCGCGCACAGCAGCGTCCAGCCGGCCCGGCGCAGGGCCCGGCGGCGGCGCAGCATCCGGCCCCCGCGGGCCGCGGCACTCGCCGCCAGCCCGGCCGGGACCACCGGGTGGGGGCCCTCCAGCAGTTGCCTGACCCGGTCCTCCTTGCGGTCGGCGGCGCTCACGCGGCCTCCCGGGAGCGCACCGCGGACACGGCCCTGGTGCACACCGCCCGGACCCGCTCGACCGGCAGCCCCAGCTGGGCGGCGGTGACCTCCTCCGCGACGCCCTCGTACACGCGCAGGACCAGGACGAGCCGTTCCAGCGGGCCGAGGGGCGCGAGGAGCCCCGTACCGCCGTGGTGGTGCCGGCCGGTGCGGGCGAAGGCGGCGCACAGCTCCCGGCGGGTGTGGTCGTACGGGTCGTCACGGCGCACCCGGCGCCAGTCGGCGTACGTACGGGCCAGCGCGCCCGAGAGCAGCCGGCGGGCGGCGACGGGCTCCGCCTCCGGCTCGGCCGTCAGCAGGACGGCGACGTGCAGCAGCCGCCCCGCCGCGCCCGCGACGAAGGCTTCGAACTCCGCGTAGGCGCGCCGCCCGTGGTCGTCCACAGGCCTCATAGTGCGGGCAGCGGGACCGCCCCGGTCAAGAGGTCGGACGGCCCCGGCTCGCACGGGACTTCAGGAAGCGGGGCCCGCCTCGGAGGCGGCGCCCATGAGCTCCGACAGCGAGCCGTTGAAACGGGTCAGCAGCGAGGTGAACGACACCCGTTCGTCCTCGGTCCAGCCGTCGGTCACGCGGGCCATCAGCTCGCGCCGCGAGGAGCGGACCTCCTCCAGCCGGGCGAGGCCGCGCGGGGAGAGCGCGAGGACCACGGCCCGCCCGTCCTCCGGGTGCGAGGTCCGCTTGACCAGGCCGCCGTCGACGAGCGGCGCGACCTGGCGGGTGACGGTGGAGGAGTCGATGCCCATGCCGCAGGCGAGCGCCTTGACGCCCATCGGGCCTTCCAGGTCGAGCCGGTTCAGCAGCAGGTACGCGGCGCGGTCCATCGAGTTGCGCGCCTGGCCGACGCCGCCCAGGCGGGTCTGCTCGGCACGCCGGGCGAAGACGGCCACCTGGTGCTGGAGCGAGTCGAGGAGACCGGCTTCGGCGGACGCCTCGGCCGCCGTGGGCAGGTCGGAATTGGCCGGTGTGGAAGGCATGGCCGTGAGCTCTCTTCGCGTGGGGCCGACAAGGATGGGGGACAGAGTACGCGGCCGTCGGGCGCCCCGTACGCCTCGTACGAGAACTGATACGGGCCGTGCTGGGCGAGCCCCGGAGGCCGTCCAGGATGGCGGGATTTCGCCCCCTGTGGGCCCCTCTGGGCCGCCGGGCCGGCCCCTGGCACGGGGTGCCGCAGGCCCTTGCACGAGGTGCCGCCGGCCTTTGTGCGAGGTGCCGCCCACCCGCTGCGGAGGGCCGGATTCCGCGGCCGGTTCCACAGCCGGCCGCCCAGTCGGTTCCGTGGCCGGTTCCGCGGCCCGGGGCCGCGGTCCGCGAGGGCTGCGAGACTGGCGGCATGAACTACCGCGTGCCCGTGCCCGTCCCGCAGGTCATCCTCGACGACGTCCGGGGGGCCCAGAAGATGCTCTCGGGCGTCGCCCGGGTCACGCCGATGGAAAACAGCCGGCACCTCTCCGCCCTCACCGGCTCCCCGGTCCACTTCAAGTGCGAGAACCTCCAGCGGACCGGCTCCTTCAAGCTCCGCGGCGCCTATGTGCGCATCTCCGGTCTGCGCCCCGAGCAGCGGGCCGCCGGCGTGGTCGCGGCCAGCGCCGGCAACCACGCGCAGGGCGTCGCCCTCGCCTCCTCCCTCCTCGGCGTCCGCTCGACGGTGTTCATGCCGGTCGGGGCGCCGCTGCCGAAGGTGGCGGCGACCCGGGAGTACGGCGCCGAGGTCCGCATGTACGGGCAGGTCGTCGACGAGACCCTGGCCGCGGCCCAGGACTACGCGGACCGCACGGGGGCGGTGTTCATCCACCCGTTCGACCACCGGGACGTCATCGCCGGCCAGGGCACGGTCGGCCTGGAGATCCTGGAGCAGTGCCCGGAGGTCAAGACGATCCTCGTCGGCATCGGCGGCGGCGGCCTCGCGGCGGGCATCGCGGTCGCGGTGAAGGCGCTGCGGCCCGACGTCAAGGTGATCGGCGTCCAGGCGGAGGGCGCGGCCGCCTACCCGCCCTCGCTGCGGGTCGGGCACCCCGTGTCGATCGACGAGCCGGTCACGATGGCCGACGGCATCAAGGTGGGCCGGCCCGGCGACGTCCCCTTCCGCATCATCGCGGAGCTCCTCGACGGCGTCCGCACCGTCTCGGAGGACGCCCTCTCCAGCGCCCTGCTGCACTGCCTGGAGCGCGCCAAGCTGGTCGTCGAGCCGGCCGGGTGCAGCCCCGTCGCCGCCCTGCTGGGCCGGCCCGAGCTGTACGGGGGCGGCGGCCCGGTGGTGGCGGTGCTGTCCGGCGGGAACGTCGACCCGCTGCTGCTCCAGCGGATCCTGCGGCACGGCATGGCGGCGGCCGGCCGCTACCTCTCGCTGCGGCTGCGCGTGGCCGACCGGCCGGGGGCGCTGGCCGGGCTCCTGGGCGTGCTGTCGGGGGTGGACGCGAACGTGCTGGACGTGAGCCACGTACGGACCGACCCCCGGCTCGGGCTCACGGAGGTGGAGGTGGAGCTGCGCCTGGAGACGAAGGGCCCGGAGCACTGCGCCGAGGTCGCGCGGTCGCTGCACGCGGCCGGTTACACGGTGATGGGTTAGCTCTCGTCCCCGTTCGTCCCCTCCGCCCGTGGACCACGTGTGCGGAAATGGTGATACGGGTGTGCGGAATCCGGCCGGGTGTGTGAGACTCCCGGCCACATTCACATGGGGTGGGAGTCTCTCCGTGCACATTCGCGTCAGGCCGCAGACGGCGGCAGTCATCACTCTGGCCGCGTCCGCGGCCCTGGTCCTCGCGGGCTGCTCGTCCGCCGACGACTCCGGTTCTTCGGCGTCCAAGGCGGGCTCCGCCCAGTCGCAGTCCGCCAAATCCTCCGCGAAGCCCACGGCCAAGGCGACCGGGGCGCCACTGAGCCGGGACGCCGTGGACGATGAGGTCAGATCCTCGCTGCGCGCCGCGGGCCTGGACCCCGAGAAGGGGAAGGGCTCGGGCGACACGAAGGGCACGAAGAACGCCAGCCTGGTCGACTGGACCGCGGTCCTCAGCACGCAGCAGGCGGACTGGGCCCTGCCGCGGTTCGGCGAGCAGCTCCAGCACCTCGGCTGGCGGGAGACGGCCCCGCAGAGCTACGAGAAGACGGACTGGGTGCTGCTCGTCGGCAGCACGAAGCAGGCGAACACGGTGACCCTGAAATCGGGCGAGAGCCTGCTCACCGTGAACGTCACCTACCTCGGCGCGGGCTGACGCGCGCCCGGGCGGTGCGGCCGCC
>NZ_JBHYVA010000133.1:0-15513 GCF_042750055.1 Streptomyces sp. NPDC059456 | reverse complement strand
GGGGTATACGAGACAGGCGACGGCGCCGCCCCGGCGGGACGCTTCTCCGCTGCGCAGACGCTGCGTCAGCGGCTCGGCCCCGAGGCCCACCGGCGCGCGCCCACGGCGCCGGGCCGCGCCTGGCGGCTGCCGGTGGGCGGGATCCAGGACGGCCCCCGGTTCGGGTGGCGCGGCATGATGCTGGACGTGGCCCGGCACTTCATGCCGAAGGACGGGGTGCTCCGGTACATCGACCTGATCGCCGCGCACAAGCTGAACGTGCTGCACCTGCACCTGACGGACGACCAGGGCTGGCGGGTCGAGATCAAACGCCATCCGCGGCTCACCGGGGTCGGTGCGTGGCGGCCGCGCAGCCGCCGGGGGCACCGGGCCTCGCCGCTGTGGAACGAGACCCCGCACGGCGGCTTCTACACGCAGGACGACATCCGCGAGATCGTCGCGTACGCCGCCGAGCGGCACGTCCGGGTGGTCCCGGAGATCGACGTGCCGGGGCATTCGCAGGCCGCGATCGCCGCGTACCCGGAGCTCGGCAACACCGACGTCGTGGACACCGCCGCGCTGGAGGTGTGGGACGACTGGGGCATCAGCGAGAACGTGCTCGCGCCGACCGAGGCCGTACTGCGCTTCTACGAGGGCGTCTTCGAGGAGCTGCTGGAGCTGTTCCCCGCGGACGTCTCGCCCTTCGTGCACGTCGGCGGCGACGAATGCCCCAAGGAGCAGTGGCGCGCGTCGGCGGCCGCGCAGGAGCGGATCCGGGAGCTGGGGGTGGACGGCGAGGACGGGCTCCAGTCCTGGTTCATCCGGCACTTCGACGGCTGGCTCGCGGAGCGCGGGCGGCGGCTGATCGGGTGGGACGAGATCCTGGAGGGCGGGCTCGCGCCCGGCGCCGCGGTGTCCTCGTGGCGGGGGTACGCGGGCGGGATCGCCGCCGCCGAGGCCGGGCACGACGTGGTGATGTGCCCGGAGCAGCGGGTGTACCTGGACCACCGTCAGGCGGACGGACCCGAGGAGCCGGTGCCGATCGGGTACGTGCGCTCGCTGGAGGACGTGTACCGCTTCGAGCCGGTGCCGCCGAAGCTGTCCGCGCGGGCCGCGGCCCACGTCCTGGGCGCACAGGCCAACGTGTGGACCGAGGTGATGGAAGACCAGAGCCGGGTCGACTACCAGGTGTTCCCGCGGCTGGCGGCGTTCGCGGAGGTGGTGTGGTCGCGGCTGCCGGACCCCGGCGAGCGGGACCACGCCGGCTTCGAGGCCCGGATGGGCGCGCACTACCGGCGCCTTGACGTGCTGGGCGTCGACTACCGGCCCCCGGGCGGGCCGTTGCCGTGGCAGCGGCGGCCCGGAGTGCTCGGACGCCCCGTCGAGGGGGAACCCCCGAACGTGTGAGCCGGGCCGGGCGGGCCGGGGCGGTGGGCGGGGCGGCCGGGGCGGACCGGGGCGCCGGGCGGCGGCGTGCGGCCGGAGCGGACGGGCGGCGTGCGGCCGGAGCGGGCGAGCGGCGTGCGACCGGTTTGGCCGGAACCCTTCCGCACGGTCGGGCCCGGCGGTGTCGCGAATCCTTCCGGATGGTTCGTCCCCGATCGGAATCCTTCGGACTTCTTCGGAACCCCGGACCGTTCCGGGACGTCCTTCGTTCTTGGGGGGTGTCGGGAACTCTTGCTCGATTTCGGCTTATTGGGCGAAACTCTTGGATCCGGTTCTATCGGTGGATACGGGGGAAACCGGACGGCCGGAAGCTCCAGGGGGCGCCCGCGGGACCCTCGCGCCGGGCGGTGGGGAAGATGTGCCAGAGTTGCCACGTCCCGGCGGTGAGCACGTACCGTACGGCGGACAGGCGTGAGCGCCGGGACCGGGACATCGGGAAGGGGCAGCTGGGTTGACCACGCACGCACCGCATGCACTGCATTCATCTCAGGGGCCGCAGGCGGCGCAGTCCGTGACGCTGCCGGCCTCGCTCGACGAGGCCGTGGCGGCACTCGCCGCCATGCCCGCCGCCGTGCCCGTCGCCGGCGGCACCGACCTCATGGCCTCCGTCAACGCCGGGCAGCTGCGCCCCGCCGCGCTCGTGGGCCTGGGCCGGATCAACGAGATCCGCGGCTGGCAGTACCAGGACGGACATGCCCTGCTCGGCGCCGGTCTCACCCATGCGCGGATGGGACGGCCGGATTTCGCCGCTCTGATCCCCGCCCTGGCCGCGGCCGCCCGCGCCGCCGGACCCCCGCAGATCCGCAACGCCGGCACCCTCGGCGGCAACATCGCCACCGCCGCGCCGACGGGCGACGCACTGCCCGTACTGGCCGCGCTGGAGGCGATCCTCGTCATCCACGGCCCCGGCGGGTCCCGGCGGGAGATCCCGGTCTCGTACCTGCTGGCCGGCCGCGAGATGCTGCGGCCCGGCGAGCTGATCGGCTTCGTCCGGGTGCCGCTGCTGCACGCGCCGCAGGTGTTCCTCAAGGCCACGGGACGTACCGGGCCGGGGCGCGCCGTGGCGTCCGTGGGGCTCGTACTGGACCCCGCGCGCCGCGGGGTGCGCTGCGCGATCGGCGCGGTCGCCCCGATGCCGCTGCGGCCCCTGGAGGCCGAGCAGTGGGTGGCCTCGCTCATCGACTGGGACGGTGAGCGGACGCTGGCCCCCGAGGCGCTGGAGGCGTTCGGCGAGTACGTCGCGGCCGCCTGCGTCCCCGACCAGGGCGAACCGGTGGCACCCGGGGTACTGCATCTGCGGCGGACGGTCGCCGTGCTGGCACGGAGGGCCCTGGGGAGGGCGCTGACCTCATGAGTGGGAACGAGAACGTGAGCGGAACGACGGGGGACGCGGGTCCCGCGGGGCCGGCCCACACCGAAGCCGGCTGGGGCTGGGAGCCCGTGCCGCAGGGCGGCGAGTACGACTCCGACGCGACGGCCTTCGTGAAGCTGCCGCAGGACATGCTGGACGCGCTCGGCACCGGGGAGCCGCTCGCGGCGCCCGGGCACGGCTACGTGCCGCCGCCGATGATCGTGCCGCTGGGCTCCGGCAGTGCCGATCCGGCCGCGACGGGTACGTGGACGATCCCGGCGCAGTGGCCCGACGCGGGGACGGCGCCCCAGGGCGGCACGGGAGCCCCGGCGGGCGTGGCCGCGTCCGGCGGCCCGGCGCCCGCGCCCGCGCCGGTCGGCGGGCCGATCCCGGCGTCGATCCCGATCCCGGCCTCGGCCGCGGCGGCGTTCGCGGAGCGGGGACAGGCTCCGGTCCGGGTGGCGGGGCACGGTGCGGCCGAGGCTCAGGCCGCGGGACAGGCTCCGGGCCGGGGCTCGGCTCCGGGCCAGGGCTCGGCAGTGGCTTCGGCTTCGGCTTCGGCCGAGGGTGAGCACGATCCCGGTGCGACCGCCGAGTGGCGGTTCCCGGACGCGGTCCAGGACGCCGAGCCCGTGACCACCGGACAGTGGACCCTCCCGGAACTGGCCGAGCAGACGGGCGAGTTCCGTCACAGTGCTCCGGCCGCCGACTGGAGCCAGGCCCCGGCGACCCTGCCCGGCGGCGCGGCCGCCCCCTGGGCGACCCACCCCGAGTTCGAGGCCGCGCGTCCGGACGCGGTGCTGAGCGCGGGCGTGCTGAGCTCGGGCGTGCTGCCCGAGGCGCGGCCCGACGCGGGCGACGCGGGCACCTCGGGCGCCGGCCTGCGGCGGCTCGGCGGACCCGGCGTCGGCGGCCCCGGACGCGGTCCGCGCGTGCTGGGCGGCCCCGGCGTGGGCACCCTCCCTGAGGCGGAGCCGGAGCATCCGGCGCCGCACGACATCGACGCCGCCCACGGCCCGGCGGCGGCCCCGGTCACGCCCGAGCGGCCGCACCCGGCAGCGGAGACCGCCGAGGCGGCCGAGGCCGCGGCCGTGGCGCCGGAGCACGAAGCGAGCGCCGTCGCGGCCGCGGAGTACGCCCTCGCGGGCGCTCCCGGTGCCGCCGGCTTCGCGGAGCCCGGGGACACGTCCGGGCACGGCCTGAGCGCGCACGAGGCGGCCGGGCACGAGGCCGTCGGGCACGAGGCCGTCGGGCTCGAGGCGGCCGCGCACGACACGAACGGGCACGGCTTCACGGCATCCGGCCACGGCCCCGCCGGGGCGGAGCCCGGGCCGGCCGGCGAGCACGGGTTCACGCCGGAGCCCGCGGACACCGACGGGCACGGTTTCACCGGCACGGCGGCCGGGGCGGCCGAAGCCGCAGGGGTGGTTTCGGAAGCCGGGGCCGTCGGGGGGCCGGGCTCGGGTCCGGGCGGAGCCGGGGCCGCGGGGGTGCCGGGTGCGGACACCGCCGACAGCGCCGTGGCAACGCCGGACGCGGCAACGGCCGGAGGTTTCCCGGCCGGGGGGCCGACGTACGAAGAAGAACCGGCAGCCGGGGCCGTCGCCCATCACGAGCACCCGCTGGCTTCCTACGTCCTGCGCGTGAACGGCGCCGACCGGCCCGTCACCGGCGCGTGGATCGGCGAGTCCCTGCTCTACGTGCTGCGCGAGCGCCTCGGCCTCGCCGGTGCCAAGGACGGCTGCTCCCAGGGCGAATGCGGGGCGTGCGCCGTGCAGGTCGACGGGCGGCTCGTCGCCTCCTGCCTGGTCCCGGCCGCGACGGCCGCGGGCAGCGAGGTCCGGACCGTGGAGGGGCTCGCCGACGGCGGGGAACCCTCGGACGTGCAGCAGGCGTTGTGCAGGTCGGGTGCGGTGCAGTGCGGGTTCTGCGTGCCCGGCATGGCCATGACCATCCACGACCTGCTGGAGGGCAACCACGCCCCCAGCGAGCTGGAGACCCGGCAGGCCCTGTGCGGAAACCTGTGCCGCTGCTCCGGCTACAAGGGCGTCATCGAGGCCGTGCGCGACGTCGTCGCCGAGCGTGCGGCGACGGCCGCGGCCGAGGCCGAGGCGCCCGCGCCCGGGGACGCGCACGGCCACGGGGACGCACAGCTCCACGGGGACGCGCACGCCCTCGGAGGCGGGCACCAGCTCGGCGGCGCACACGGCGGCGCACACGGCGGCGCACAGGGGCAGGTGTACGGGTACGGAAGCGGCGCGGAGGCGCGCATTCCGCACCAGGCGCCGCCCGGCGAGGGCGGGATCCACCACAACGGAGGCATGGCGTGAGCGGGCACGACGCGGCCACGGCGACGGCAACGGTATCGGTCTCCACGAGCACCTCGGCCGCCGCGGCGCCCGAGGCGGGCGAACAGCAGACCCCGCGCGGAATCGGTGCCTCCGTGCCCGCGGCCGACACCCGCGCCAAGAGCGAGGGCACCTTCCCGTACGCCGCCGACCTGTGGGCCGAGGGCCTCCTGTGGGCCGCCGTCCTGCGCTCCCCGCACGCCCACGCCCGCATCCTCTCCGTCGACACCTCCGCGGCCGCCGCCATGCCCGGCGTGCGCGCCGTCGTCACCCACGCCGACGTCCCCGGCGCCACCACGCACGGCCGCCGCATCGCGGACCGGCCCGTCTTCGCCCACGACGTCGTCCGCCACCACGGCGAGCCCATCGCCGCCGTCGCCGCCGACCACCCGGACACCGCCCGTCTCGCCGCCGCCGCGATCGCCGTCGAGTACGAGCTCCTCGACGCCGTCACCGACCCCGAGCAGTCCTTCGGGGCCCCCGCCCTGCACCCCGACGGCAACCTGATCCGGCACATCCCGCTCCGCTACGGCGACCCGGAGGCCACCGGCGAGGTCGTCGTCGAGGGCCTGTACCGGATCGGCCGCCAGGACCCCGCGCCCATCGGCGCCGAGGCCGGGCTGGCCGTGCCGCGGCCCGACGGCGGCGTGGAGATCTACACCGCCTCCACCGACCCGCACCTGGACCGCGACCTGGCGGCGGCCTGCTACGGCCTGGAACCCGACCGGGTGCGCGTCGTCGTCACCGGAGTCCCGGGCGCCACGGCCGACCGCGAGGACGCCGCCTTCCAGCTGCCGCTGGGCCTGCTCGCCCTGCGGACCGGCCACCCGGTCAAGCTGGCCGCCACCCGCGAGGAGTCCTTCCTCGGCCACACCCACCGCCACCCGACGCTGCTGCGCTACCGCCACCACGCGGACGCGGACGGGCGCCTCGTCAAGGTCGAGGCCCAGATCCTGATGGACGCGGGCGCGTACGCCGACTCGTCCTCCGAATCGCTGGCCGCGGCGGTCGCGTTCGCCTGCGGCCCGTACGTCGTCCCGCACGCCTTCGTCGAGGGCTGGGCGGTCCGTACGAACAACCCGCCGTCGGGCCACGTACGGGGCGAGGGCGCGATGCAGGTCTGCGCCGCGTACGAAGGCCAGATGGACAAGCTCGCGGCCGCCCTCGGCATCGACGGCGCGGAACTGCGCCTGCGCAACGTCCTGGCGACCGGCGACCTGCTCCCCACCGGCCAGACGGTCACCTGCCCGGCGCCGGTGGCGGAACTGCTGCGCGCGGTGCGCGACTTCGAGCTGCCCTCCCTCCCGAAGGACGCCCCGGAGGACGAGTGGCTGCTGCCCGGCGGCCCGGAGGGCGCCGGCGAACCGGGCGCCGTCCGGCGCGGGGTCGGGTACGGCGTCGGCATGGTCCACATGCTCGGCGCGGAGGGCACGGACGAGGTCTCGACGGCGACGGTCAAGGTCGTCAACGGGGCGGCGACGGTCATCTGCGCCGCCGTCGACACCGGCCAGGGGTTCTCCACGCTCGCCCGCCAGATCGTCCAGGAGATCCTGGGCGTGGACGAGGTGGTCACGGCCCCGGTCGACACCGACCAGCCGCCGGCCGGCCCGGCGGCGCACGGCCGCCACACGTGGGTGTCGGGCGGCGCCGTCGAGCGCGCGGCGAAGATGGTCCGCACCCAACTCCTCCAGCCGATGGCCCACAAGCTGGGCATGTCGACGGAACTCCTCCAGATCCAGGACGGCCGGATCACCTCCTACGACGGCGCGTTCTCGACGACGGTCGCCGAGGCGATGGCGGGCAAGGAACTCTGGGCGACGGCCCAGTGCCGCCCCCACCCGACGGAGCCCCTGGACGGCGACGGCCAGGGCGACGCCTTCGTGGGCCTGGCGTTCTGCGCGATCCGTGCGGTGGTGGACGTGGACATCGAGCTCGGCTCGGTCCGGGTCGTCGAACTGGCGGTGGCCCAGGACGTGGGCCGCGTCCTCAACCCCCGCCAGCTGGAAGCCCGTATCGAGGCGGGCGTCACGCAGGGCGTGGGCGCGGCCCTGACGGAGAACCTCCGCTCGGTGTCGGGCCTGGTCCGCCACCCCGACCTGACGGGCTACGCACTGCCGACGGCGCTGGACACCCCGGCGGTCCGCATCGTCAAACTGGTCGAAGAGCGGGACGTGGTGGCCCCGTTCGGGGCGAAGGCGGCCAGCGCGATCCCTGTGGTGACGACGCCGGCGGCGGTAGCCTCGGCAGTGCGCTCGGCGACGGGCCGACCGGTGAACAGGATCCCGATCCGCCCCTCGGCGGCGGTCGCGGCGCCCAACTCGTGACCGTGTGACGCGCATTGCACGTGCAACCCCGAGGTTGGGACTGTCGGAACCGGTCGCTAGAGTGATCGGCAAGACGAGTAGACACGGGTAAGACGTAGTACGCGCGCGTGCGAACGGGCGTGAACGGGGCCGGGGAAGCAGCGGAATCCGCTGCGACCCCGGGAACAACGGGGAGTCGGGGAGGCCATCGTGGCAGAGGAGTCGGCGCCTGGCCTGTTGGGGCTGGGCAATATCGGTGCGGGCATGGCGGACGCGATCATGGCGCAGGCGAAGGCGCTCGAGGTCGAGTTCGAGTCGATGAAGGACTTCAAGAACCGAGTCGACGAGCTCCTGGACAAGCTCGACGGATCCCAGGCGGCCGACAAGAAGCTGGCCCACAGCACCCTGCCCGACGGGGCACTGGGCCACGGCTTCGCGGAGGCGGAAGCCCTCCACAAGACGTACTCGACGGTCCAGACGCAGCTGGAGAACCTGTCGAAGGGCCTGGCGGGGCAGATCGAGGCCCTGGGCATCGCGATCCTGATGACGGGCAAGGACTACGGCGGCGTGGACGCGGAAACGGAGGCGCGCATGCGCGCCATCATCGCGCAGTCCAAGAAGGACTACGTCCCGGATCGCGACCCGCTGTACAAGGAGAAGCAGCAGCAAGAGGCCCAGCACGGCTCGACGGGCGAGGGCAAGACGGGGAAGGCCAAGCTCTGATGGCAACGGACTTCGAGGGTTACACGCACCAGCAGCTGCTCGCCATGGTTGCTCCCCTTGACGCGGAGACGGTCAAGACACGCGGCACCCAGCTGACGGAGGCGGCCAAGGCGCTCAAGGAGATCGGCGAGAGCCTCAAGAAGCACCGCGTGAAGGGCTGGGAGGGCGAGGCCGCCACGGCGTTCGAGACCTGGGTCGGCGAGACGGGCAGCGCGACGCTGCGGCTGAGCGACTACAGCGAGGCCGGCGGCAAGTGGATGACCGAGGCCGGTCAGACCATGGTCGAGGTCAAGAAGAACATGCCGGCGTACGACGCGGACGCGGCGGCCAACCTCAAGGCGGCCCATGACTTCCACAACGACCCGGACGCCCAGAAGATGGGCCAGGAGGCCCACGCGAAGCTGAGCGGTGACCACCAGAAGGCGGTCGACGCCCTGACGAAACTGGCGGGCTCGTACGACCAGTCGTCGACGCAAATGGGCAAGGCCGAAATCCCGACGTTCCCGCCGCCGCCGCCGGTGTTTGCGCCTAAGGGTGTTTCCAGCGACACCTATGCAGCGCGCCCTGGAGGAGGAGCGGGGGCGGACGGTGCTTCGTATGCACCGACGGCACCACGTGGCAGCGGCCCTTCGCAGGAACTTGGCGGGGTGCCGGGACACCAGCCGGAAATTGCCGTTCCTCCGACAACTGGGCCTGCGCCGGTACCGGGACTCCCGGATCGGAACGTTGACGTGGACCTCGACCACGTCTCGACGCTTCCCGACAGGACCGTTCCCCCAGTCACGAGCCTGCCTTCCATTCCGGGACCGGGTCCGACGACCGGCGGTACCCCTCCAGTCCTGCCTCCGCCCGTCACGCTCCCGCCCATCGGTACGCCCATTCCGTCAGGCGGCGGACCCGGCGGCAAGTTCCAGGTGGCGACTCCTCCCCTCGGCAAGGCCGGCGGTACCGGGGGTCTGCTCCCGCGTGAGACCGGGATCATGGGCGGTCGCCCGGTGACCACCAACGGCCCGAGCGCCGGCATTCCACGCGGCACGGTCATCGGCCAGGAAGGCGGCGGCCAGCAGGCACTCGGCCGCGGCATGGGCGGCGGAATGCACCCCGGTGCGGGCGGCGGCCCCCACGTCGGCGGCCCGGGTGGTTCCGGGGTGGGCCGTCGCCTGGCCATGGAGCCGGGTGGCGTCGTCGGCGGCCGTCAGTCGCCCACGGTCGGTCGCCCGACCACGGGCGGTCAGCCGTTCACACAGGGGGGCTCCGGCCTCGTGCGCAACGGTTCCGGGGCCGGTTCGGCCCGCGGCGCCATGGGGCACGCTGGCGCGGGTGTCCACACCCCGGGCAACCGGAGTGACCAGCAGAACGGCGAGCGCCCCGACTACCTGGCCGAAGACGAAGAGACCTGGCAGAGCAACGACCACGTTGTTCCGCCGGTGATCGACTGAGCAGAACGGACGTTGCACGAGATGCGCATGCGTAAGGCGACCGCGGCCGTGGTCGGCCTCCTGCTGGCCGGGGTCGCCGCGACCCCGGCCCAGGCGGCGACTATTCGGTCGCAGCAATGGCATCTCGACGCCATGAAGGCCGACGACATCTGGAAAATCAGTACTGGCAAGGGCGTGATCGTCGCCGTAATCGACAGTGGCGTGGACCGGATTCCTGAGTTGGAAGGTCAGGTTCTACCCGGCAAGGACTTTGCGACCTCTGCTGAGGGCGATGAGCGCACGGACTACGACAAGCACGGCACGACCATGGCTGCGATTATCGCAGGGTCCGGAAAGCATCCGAGCGGAGATGGGGCTTTCGGCCTGGCGCCAGGCGCGAAGATCTTGCCGATCCGGGTGCCTCATGAGTTCAACTCGACGAGTCCTTCCTGGACCGAGGCGATTCGCTACGCAGCGGACTCGGATGCCAAGGTAATCAACATCTCAATGGTCTCCGAAAAGGATGACCCGGCGAGACTTGAAGCGGTCAAGTACGCCTTGTCTAAAGGCAAGTTGATCTTTGCCGGTGCGGGCAACGATGGGAACACGACCAACCACATCCTTTACCCAGCTGCGACGCCGGGCGTAGTGGGTGTTGCTGCAGTTGACAGCGACGGTGCCGCCACCGCGGAATCCCAGCATGGTCCTCAAGTCGACCTCTCCGCTCCGGGGATCAACATCTTCACCGCCTGTGCAGGGGGGACAGGACTCTGTAATTCGCACGGCACAAGTGACGCCACCGCCCTCGCCTCCGCCTCGGCGGCCCTGCTCTGGTCCGCCCACCCCGACTGGACCAACAACCAGATCCTCCGAGTCCTCTTGAACACCGCCGGCAAGCCCGACGATGGACCGCGGAACGACTACGTGGGCTACGGGGCCGTACGTCCCCGGATCGCGGTGCCGAACCCCGGTGATCCCGGCCCGGCGGACGTGTACCCGCTTCCCGATCTGGCGGCCGCCGACGCCAAGAACTCGCCCGCCCCCTCGGCCTCCGCAGGCGGCAAGAAGCCCGAGTCCGGTGCCCCCCAGGCCGAGGCCAAGAAAGACGGAAGCAGTCCCGTCCTCTGGATCGGGCTCGGGCTCGGTGCCTGTGTGCTCATCGGGGGAGCCGTCGTCGCTGTTGTCGTTCGGCGCAGGAACGCCTAACGTCGCCCGATGCGGATGCGTCGGACCACCTCGGCCCTGGTCGGCCTCCTGCTGGCCTGGGTCGCGGGGGCCCCGGCCGCCCACGCCCAGCCTGCTCGGCCGGAGCAGTGGCACCTCGGGGCCATGCAAGCCGACCAGATGTGGAGGGTCGGCACCGGCCTCGGTGTCACCGTCGCCGTCATAGACACCGGCGTGGGCCGGATCCCCGAGCTCGACGGCCAGGTGGTCCGCGGCAAGGACTTCTCCCACGGCTACGGGGGCGACGAGCGCACCGACTACGGCGATCACGGCACCGGTATCGCCGCCCTCATCGCCGGCACGGGCAGGCGTCCGACGGGCGACGGGGCGTTCGGGCTGGCGCCCGGGGCCAAGATCCTTCCGCTCCGCGTCTCCGAGGGCGGTGGAAACCTCCGCCTCCACCAGTCGATCGCCGAGGCGATCCGGTTCGCCGCGGACTCGGACGCCAAGATCCTGAACATCTCCTTCGGCGGGCCCGGCGAGAGCGAGGAGCTCGACGCCGCCGTCCGGTACGCCCTGGACAAGGGCAAGCTGATCTTCTCGTCGGTCGGCAACGAGGGGGACGGCCCCAACGAGGTCATGTACCCCTCCGGCTCGCCGGGCGTGGTCGGCGTCTCGGCCGTCGGCCCGGACGATGCCGCGACCGAGGAGTCCCAGCACGGCCCGCAGGTCGATCTGGCCGCCCCCGGCGTCGACATCGTCACCGGATGCGCCGACGAGACCGACCCCCAGACCGACTCCGGGACCGACTCCGACTCCGGTCTCTGCAGTCACCACGGCACCAGTGACGCCACCGCCCTCGCCTCCGCGTCCGCCGCCCTGCTCTGGTCCGTCCACCCCGACTGGACCAACAACCAGGTCCTGCGGGTGCTGCTGAACACCGCCGCCGCGCCCGTCGGCGGTGGCGGGCGCAACGACTACGTCGGCTACGGCGTCGTACGCCCCAGTACCGCCCTGCTCGCCGCCGGTCCCACCCCTGCCACCGACCCCGGTCCCGCCGACCTCTACCCGCTCCCCGACCTCGCGGCCGCCGAGGCGGGAGGCGCATCAGCCGTGCTCACCCCGGCATCCGCCTCCCACGGGTTGCTCCCGTGGGGCGTCCTCGGGGTGGGAGTCTGCCTGCTCGCCGCCGGAGCCGTAACCACAGGTGCAGTTCAACGTGTTAGACGGTGATGTGACACAAGGACAACAGCAGGCGATGTCGTTCGACGAGGAATGGTCCACCGCGCGCGCCACCGCCGCGGCCAGCGTCTCGATGCGGCTCGACCACGCACCCACCACCCCAGGCGGCAGCGGATCGGGTGGCACAGGTGGTGATCTGGAGATCGACCAGGACCACATCGGCGCCATCGGATCCGAGGCGTACAAGCTGCACACCCGGCTCCTGACCGACGGCAAGCACGCCGCGACGGCCTCGGCCGAGGCGGCCGGCGCGCTCACCAAGGAGGGCTTCGCGAGCGGCGCCGCGCTGGCGAAGGCCAACGCCACCTGGGAGAGCCAGGTGAAAACGCTGGTCGCCGCCTGCGCGAACATCTCCAACGGTCTCAACTACTCGCTCTCCTCCCACGCCAAGGACGAGCAGCAGCTCCGCGCCGACTTCACTGCCTCCGCCATCGACACGTACCTGAAGTAGGCGCCCACGATGCTGACGTACGAGAACGTGCTCAACGCGCCCGTCGACAGGCTCCGGACGGCCGTCACCGACTGGAAGGCGATGGCCGGCAAGCTGGACGAGCTTGCCGAGTCGGCCCGCAACGGGATGAAGGCAAAGTCCGACAAGGCCCGGTGGAGCGGCGTCACCGCCACCGTGGCGCGGGGTTTCGTGGACAAGACGGCCAAGGAGTTCGAGGACGCGGCCAAGGAGGCCAAGGGTGTCCACACGGCGCTGACCGAGGGGCTCGCCGTCTTCAAGACCTCCAAGGAGCAGCTGCAGAAGATCGCGACGGAAGAAGCGCCGGCGGCCGGCTTCCAGGTCGGTGCCGACGGCAAGGTCTCCGTCACTCCGCTCGCCACCGAGGCGGACCGCAACGCGGCGCGCCACGATCCCGACTACCAGCAGTCCATCCGGGAGAACCGCGGGCTGTGGCAGAAGAAGATCGACGACATCATCGACAACTGCGACGACGTCGACCGGTCGCTCGCCCGCATGCTGGCCGCCAACGTCACCGACGCCCACGACTTCGGCGGGCCCGTCTACGCGAGCCTCGACGCCGAGCAGGCCGGCCATGCCGTGGCCCTGGCGAAGAAGGGGCGTGACCTGAGCCACGCCGAACTCGTCGAGCTCAACGAACTGCTGGCGGACAACGCCAGGGTCCCCGAGTTCTCCGAGGACTTCTACTCGGCCCTCGGGCCCAAAGGCGCGCTCCAGTTCTTCGGGTACATGTCCACGGACACCTATGAGTACGCGAAGCTCGACGAGCAGCGCCTCAAGGACGTCCAGGCGCTGCAGAGGAACCTGGGGCTCAACCTGGCCACCGCCACCAACTCCGGCAACCAGCCGCACCTGCCCGACGGCTTCGCGCAGGAGCTGCGCAAGCTCGGCACCCAGCACATCCCGCTCGCCAGGTACGACCAGAACCCGCCGTACGGGTACCAGCTGCTCGGCGGCATCATGCGGTACGGGAACTACGACCCGAAGTTCCTGGTCCCCATCGCCGAGCACGCCGCGCAGATCCACGCCAAGGACCCGGACTTCTTCAACGGGACCCGGCAGATGGCGGGCTACGGCAAGAACATGCTGAACCCGTCCGGGATCAACGGCGCCGGCTACGACCCGGTGGTCAGTTTCCTGGAGGCGCTGGGCCACAGCCCGGAGGCGGCCCGGCAGTTCTTCGACCCCGAGCGGTCCCCGCACGCGTACGACCGGGACGGAACGGAGGGGCCGGGGCCGGCGGACCTGGGCAGGGGCGCCGACAAGAAGCCGATCAAGAGCTACCTCGACTTCTTCGGCAACGCGAAGTACGACTTCACCATCGACATGGAGGGCATGAACCCGGACGACCTGGAGAAGGTCCGGCAGCACATGCCGGACGCCCTGGGCCACGCCCTGGAGGCGGCCACCCTCGGCCACGCCTGGGACGACCCTGCGCCCAGGCTGGAGCGCAACGAGATCTCGGCGCGCATCATGGAGGAGGTCGTCACCAAGTACGGAGGCGATGCGGCGCTGCTGAACAGCCAGGAGTCGATGGCGGACAGCCTCGGGCGCATGGGCGCCGGCTATGTCGACGATGTGAACCACGCCCTGAACGGCAACGACCCCAAGAGTGTCTTCGCACAGCTTGCCCACGGCCACGCGCAGTTCGATCAAGAGCAGGCACGCAGGTTCCTCAGCAGCCTGGGCCAGCATGCCGATTCCTGGCTCACGATGTCGCGTGCGGAGTCGGTTTTCCAGGCCTCCGTGCTGGAGAGCCAGGTGGGTGTGGACGGACAGCTCAACCGGAGCGGTCTGATGGAGGCGGTCCGAACGGGCGGTGAGTTCCAGGGGATTCTCGACGAGTCCCGTGGCAAGCAGATCGATGCCGACGCGGAGAAGTGGCTCAAGGACTACGACCGGGCCCTGGAGAAGCGCTCGGGCTGGATCGAGTTCGGTGCCACTGCCGGAATCGCGGCAGGTGTCGCCTTCCTGCCGGCCACGGCCCTGGCGGCCGGTGCGGCGGCCGTGATCGTACCGCTCGCCGTCGACACCGGAAGCGGTGTGCTGGAGCAGGCTGCGAGTGGGCTCGTCAGCGATTGGTCGGACGCGGAGTCGGAGCGCAAGAAGGACGCGATGGAAGGCAAGGCCCACGACGACAAGGCGAGCGTGTACCAAGAAGGCGAGCGCCAGTCCCGAGGACCAGCGGACCGCTTCCTGCGGCAGCACCCCGTCAGCGACGACGACCCGTTGGACGAGGTGCTGAGGCAGTCGTCCATGACCGGCTACAACACCGGCTGGGGCCTTGAGAGGCATGCGGGCAACGAGCCCCAGACGAAGAAGCCGGGCGAGTGAAGGGGTGGCGCGCCCGATCGGGCCGGGGCAAGGCCCGGCGCGGCGGTGTCGCGCTGGGCACGACGATGGCAGCCGTTCTCGTGGTGGGCTGTGGAGGGGAGGAGCAGGACGATCAACCGGTCCGGCTGTCCGCGGCCGAGGTCTGCGGTGACGGCCTCCTGAACGCGGCCGCCGTACGCGCGGTCGAGCTGCTCACCGGAGCCTCGGAGTTCGATCCGCCGCGCAAGAACGCCGTGGAAAGCGTGGCGGCCATGGCAGAGCACCTCGCCGGTGGCTATGCCGCGATCGGCGCCTCCCTGGGCGGCTCGGTCTGCGAGGCGGTGCCGTTCGACACGGTGAACAGACGTCGGCTGTCGGTGTCGTTCGCGATCCAGCACGAGTCGCAGCGGACGGGAGAGGGGAGCGAACAGGGCAAAGGCGCCTACTGGGAGTACGACCTGGGCCGAAATGCCCTGGTCCTGTCCGACCGGGCCCGCCTCTTCTTCGACTGCGCCGGCACCCGCCTCGCCGGACCCGGCACCGCGGTGCCGGTCGAAGTCAGCGTGAGTCTCTCGTCGGGCTCCCGAGGGGATGAGCCGGCCCTGCGGGAGGCCAACCTCGCCATCGCGCACTCCGCTGCTCTCGTCATGAGCCGGGAGCTGGGGTGCCAGGGCAACGGTGGTCTGCCGGACGCGCTGGTCGTCAGGGAGAAGGCCGCCAAGACCAGGCCATGAGAGAAGGCCGCTCGGACGGGGTC
>NZ_JBHYVA010000132.1:13107-15571 GCF_042750055.1 Streptomyces sp. NPDC059456 | reverse complement strand
TCGGGGTTTATGTCGCCTAAGGACTCGGCGACCGGCTCGGTGCGCTCCCAGCCGATGCGGGACGGGGCGTAGAGCTTCTTCGCCGTTTCCAGGTCGCCGGCCTTGACGGCGTCGGCGAACGCCTGGGCCTTCGGCAGGGTCTCCCGGGCCTGTTCGAGGACGTAGGAGCGGTAGGCGGCCACCGCGGCGTCCGCCTCCGGGCTGCGCTTGACGGCGGCGTTCCGGCCGGTGGCCGTGACCTTGCGGCGGATGCCGTCGCCCTTCATGCCGGGCTTGCAGGCGATCTCGTAGTCGCCGGCCTTGATCTCGGCGGTGATGGAGGCCTTGGTGCCGGGACCGATGTTCTCGCGTTCCGCCGCGATCCGGTCGTCGGGGAAGAGCACGTACACCTCGGTGACCTTGGAGCCGGTGTTCTGGACGTCCAGGGTGAGGTGCCCGGCCGGGAACTCGGTCCTGGAGACCTCGCAGGTCGAATCCGAGGCCTTCACCGTGATCGTGCCGTCGCCGCTCGCGGTCTTCTGGGCGCATCCCGAAAGGGTCACGACGGACGCTATGAGGGCGCCGGCACCGGCCAGCAGGTGACGGGATCGCACGGACATGGGGCCTCGTTTCACGGCAGGGAAGATGCGGGCGCCGGGAAATGGGGGCCCGGCCGACCCGGAGTCTACTCATATGTAGACACTCAGGGAAGGCTTCCCTTAGTCGGCTTGTTCCGGAGGCCGTGGAGAGGGAGCCGAGGAGACCTCGGGACCGGCCGTACGTCAGTCGGAGGGGTGTTCCCCCTGGGCGATCTCGACACCGCGGTGCAGCCAGACCGCCCCGGCCAGGGAAGAGGCACCCGCCGTGCCGCACAGCAGGGCCATGACCAGCACCGCGGGGGCGATGCGCCGGGCGGGCGCCTGCGCGAGCAGGGCCTTCACGCGGGCGGGGACGGGGCCGGTGACGGCGCCCGCCGCGAGCACGGAGCCCTGGGACCGGCCGCCGCCACGGCTGGTGGCCAGCGCGGCGCGCCCCACGGCCCGGGCGGTGAGCAACCGGTTGCCGGTGGCGCGGGCGGCGGCCTCGTCGGCGGCCCGTTCGACGGCGAACGACACCTGCGGAACGACAGCGGCCAGTGCCGGGTGGCACCATCCGGCGAGCTGGGCGACGGCGAGGAAGAGGTGGTGGCGCGAGGCGAGGTGAGCGCGCTCGTGGGCCAGGAGCACCTCGCGCTCGTGCGGGTCCAGGGAACGCAGCATGCCGCTGGTCACCACGACCCGGCCCCCGCCCGCCAGCCCGGGCAGGGCATAGGCGTCCGGGCGGGAATCGTCCAGTACGCACACTCCCGCAACCTGCGGGAGGTGGGCGACATCGCCGTGGGCGCTGCGCAGGCGCTTGACCTCGGACCGCCCGCGGCGGACCACGGCGACGCCCGTGACCACGACGGCTCCCGCGGACAGCGCGGACACCCCGAGGGCCAGCGGGGCGGGACCCGCCTGGAGCGGACGGATCAGGTGCGCGAGCGCGGCCAGGGACGGGACCGTCAGGGCGACGGGCAGCAGCAGGGCACCCAGGCACGCCACGACGCCGACGGCGAGCGCCCCGGAGGCCGTGGTGATCGTCCACAGTGCGACGTCCGGCCTCACCCGGGAGACCACGCGCCGGGCGAGCGGCACGAGGATCCAGGGCAGCAGGAGGGGGACGAGCAACAGGGCGATCACCGACCGCCTCCCTCCAGCAGGCGCCTGAGCTCCGCCTCGTCGTCGGGGCCGAGCCCTTCGACGAACCGGGCCAGAACGACGCTGCGGTCGCCGTCCTGGTCGAGCTCACGGTGCATCCGGCGGGCGGTGAGGCCGTGCGCGTCCTCCATCGGGAAGTACAGGAAGCCCCGCCCGCCCGGCTTCCGGTCGACGACGCCCTTCTCCTGGAGCCGGGCGAGCAGCGTCGCCACCGTGGTCCTGGCCAGCGGCTGCGGTATCGCCGCTCGCACCTGGGCGGCGGACTGCGGTTTTCCCGCCGCCCACAGGGCCGCCAGGACGCTGGACTCCAGCTCGCCCGCCGGCCGGCGTTCGCTCGCACTGTCCGTCATGGAACCTTCCCCTCGAAGAGATCGTCTACAGTGAGGTAGACGGACTACTGTCTTGTAGACAAGCGGGGGTGGACGCCACCCGTCCGGTCCGGCAGCCTCTTGCCTGCGGCGGTGAACCCCACCCCGACCACCATTATCGATGGGACCGTGCCGATGCCCCTCGCACAGCTCGCCACACCGCCGACCGTGAACCTCGCCGTGAACCTCCTCGACGCCCAGTCCCTCCTCGCCACGTTCGGAACGATCGGCATCGCGGTCGTCCTGTTCGCCGAGACGGGCCTGCTGGTCGGCTTCTTCCTGCCCGGGGACTCGTTGCTGTTCACCGCCGGACTGCTGTGCGCGGGCTCGGCGGCCTCCCCGGGGCACCTGTCCCTGCCCTGGGTCCTCCTCGCCTCC
>NZ_JBHYVA010000132.1:0-13097 GCF_042750055.1 Streptomyces sp. NPDC059456 | reverse complement strand
GACGCCGGGGCCCGCGCACCCCCCCCCACCCACCCCCCGAAAGCTCGGCGAGGGCGCCGCCCGGGCGGCGGAGATCCTCGAACGCTACGGCTACGCGAAGGCCATCGTCCTGGCCCGCTTCCTGCCCATCGTGCGGACCGTACTGAACCCGCTCGCCGGGGTCCTGAACGTCCCGGCGCGCACGTTCGCCCTCTGGCAGGTCCTGGGGGGTCTGCTGTGGACCGTCGGTCTGGTCCTGGCCGGGTACGCCCTCGGCGCCTCCGTACCGAACGTCGACCACTACCTGCTGCCGATCATCGCCGTCATCGCCGCCGTGTCCCTGATCCCGGTGGGCCTGGAAGTGCTGCGCTCCCGCCGCACCTCCCGCACCTGACGGCAGGCGGGCCCCGGGTGACCGGCCGGACACCCGGAGCCCGCCCTGACCGACGAGGTCAGATGCTCGCCCGACTGCGCTCCTGGCGGTGGGCGTAGCCCATGAGGCCGATGAGGACCGCGAGCAGCACGGCGGACGAGCCCATGGTGCCGAGGTCCAGGCCGCCTTTGGCGATCGGCTTGGTGAGGAAGTCGCCGGCGGTGGCCCCCAGCGGGCGGGTCAGTACGAAGGCGATCCAGAACAGCAGGACGTTCGGCACAGCGGGCACCGGCACCAGGGCGAGGAGCACGCCGAGCAGTGCGGAGACGAGAAGCGCGCCGCCCAGGTATCCGAGTCCGGAGCTGTCGGACAGGAAATCGCCCATGGAGGTTCCGAGCGTGTTGGAGACGAGGATCGCCGACCAGAAGAGGGCCTCGCCACGAAGCGAGGTGATGTCGCGGATGACGAACGTCATGCCGGTGAACTTCCAGATGACGAAGATCGCGACCAGGATCGAGACGAGGATCGCCGCACCGACCGGGTAGCCCAATCCCAGGCCCTGCGGGCCCCAGCCCAGCGAAGCGGACCCGCTGGAGAGGTACTTTGCGCTTGCGTCACGATTCATGAAGTCGGACATGGTGGTGCCGGCCATGCTGGTGGACAGGATGACGGTCCAGTAGAAGAAGGGGTTGTACCGCTGGGAGCCGAGCTGGATCACCAGCGTGACCACGAAGATCAGGAACAGCGCGATCGTGGTGAGGAAGTAGCCGAGTCCGAGGGTCTGGGCGAAGAGGTCCCCCGCTGTTTCACCGAGGGTCGTGGCCGCGATCTTCATGATCCAGAAGGCCAGTGTGACCTCCGGGAGCTTTTTCATGACGTACTTTCCGGTGCCGACGACGTCCAGTTGGCCGGTCAGCGTTTCTGACTGTTCCAATGTCCATTACTCCTGGTCGGTGCATCGGCGCCGCACTTTCGTGGAGCGGGACGCCGTGTGGGCAGCGAACGGTCCCGCGGTGTTCGCGGAGCGTCACGTCCCCTGCGGCGGTGAAGTGACCGTGTCCGGGCGCGACTTCGCTTTCCCCTGACACGAGATGCGAACGACCCCGGTTCGATGCATGACGGCTCACGGCTCCGGGCAGCGGGGGAGCCTCCACCGTCGCCTCACCGGTCCCGGGTGCGCAAGGAGTCACGACAGCCGACCCTGCCGGACGCGACCTGAACACATCCTGAACGCCTTCGTCGGCACCCTGTGTTGCGCCGCCCTCGACCACGGGCTGCTGTCGGCCTGGGCCGCTTCACGAGGAAGCGGTGGTCGGCCGGGGCGAGTCGGGCGCTCTCAGGAGCCGGGCACCAGCTCCGCCGTGCGGCCGGTGGCCGTGAGCCGGCCCGCGTCCAGGACGTGGACCGTGTCGGTGTAGGCGGCGATCAGGTGGAGTTCGTGGGAGACCATCACCGTGGTCAGGCCACGTTCCGTGCGCAGCCGGGCCAGGAGTTCCATGACCGTGAGCGCGGTCCCGGGGTCGAGGGCCGAAGTGATCTCGTCGCAGAGCAGGTAGGCGGGGTCGGTGGCGAGGGCCCGGGCGATGGAGACCCGCTGGCGCTGGCCGCCCGACAGTTCACCGGGGTGGCGGCCGGCGAAGTCCGCCGGGAGTTCGACCTGCCGCAGGAGCTCGCCGACCCGGCCCGCGATCCGTGGCCGCGGCACCCCGCCGTGCAGGCGCAGGGGCCTGGCGAGTGCGGCGCCGATGGTGTGCGAGGGGTTCAGGGCGTCGAGGGGGTTCTGCGGTACGAGTTGGATCCGGCGGTGGTGTTCGCGCCGGCGCTTGCGGGCGGTGGAGGCCAGCGGGCTGCCGTCCAGGGAGAGGGTGCCGCGATCAGCGGGGTGGAGTCCCGCCAGGACCCGGAGCAGGGTGGTCTTGCCGGAGCCGGACGGTCCGATGATGCCGGTGGCGGTGCCGGGCGGGGCGCTGAAGTCGACCGCGTCGAGAGCCTGGTGGCGGCCCGCGCGCTGGGTGAAGGCGACGCTGACGCCCTTGGCGAGGAGGCCTCCCCCACTCTCGGGGACCTGTGCGGCGGGAACGGCGCCGGGGCGCGTGGGCTGCCGGGACGGCCGGTGCGGCGGCTGCGGGCCGGAGAGGCGGACGACGTGGTCGGCGCAGGCTTCGACGAGTTCGGGGTCGTGGCAGGCCATGACGACGGCCAGCCCCCGGGTGGCGGCCAGGTCGCGGAGCAGTTCGGCGATCTCGTCGCGCAGGGCGGAGTCGAGTCCGGCGGTGGGTTCGTCCAGGAGGAGGATCTCGGGAGCGCGGGCCAGGGCCCGGGCGAGGGCCACGCGGCGCTGCTGGCCGCCGGATATCGCGGTGGGACGCCGGTCGGGGAGGCCGTCATCGACCGGGAGACGGCATTCGCGCAGGAGGCCGAGGACGGCTGCCTCGTTCCGGTCGGTGGCGGTCTCGGCGACGATGTGGCGGATCTTCATCCGGGGGTTGAGGGCGGAACCGGGGTCCTGGCCGACGTACGCGATGCGGGTGCGGCGCAGCAGACGCAGTTCTTCCGGGCCGAGGTCGCCGGGGTTGTGGCCCAGGACGTCGAGGGTGCCGGAGGTGATGGCCGCCCCGTCGGGGAGGTGGCCGATCAGTGCGCGGAGCAGGGTGGTCTTGCCGGAGCCGGAGGGGCCGGTGAGTGCGGTGATCCGGCCGGAGCGGAGGGTGAGCGAGGCCGGGTGCAGCAGCACCGGGCCGTGGGGGATGCGGATTTCGAGATCGGTGGCCGAGGCCACGGCGGTGGCCGGGACCGGGGTGGACCGGTGGGCCGTTGCGGGTGCGGTGTCGCTCACGGGGTGGTCACCGCCTTGAGTGCGGAGCGGGAGGCGAGGGAGGCGGAGGCCAGGTTGAAGCTGATCGCCAGGACGGCGATGGCCAGGCTGGGGGCGAGTACGGCCCAGGGGTTGAGGAGGATGCCGGGGGCGTTCTCGCGGATCATCAGGGCCCAGTCCGCTGCCGGTGGCTGGGGGCCGATCTGGAGGAAGCCGGCCATGGAGATGACGTAGACGGCTTCGACGAAGCGGAGCCCGAACAGGGCGAGCACGGTGGCCCGCAGGTTCGGCAGCAGTTCTCGCAGGGCGATGTGGACGGTCCGTTCGCCCCGGGCGGTCGCCGCTTCGACGTAGCCGGCCGACGCCAGGGGGGCGGCCGCGGAGGCGACGATGCGGATGGCGTACGGGGTGCCGAGGACGACGGCCGCGGCGACGACGGCCCAGCGTCCGCCGCCGGGCCAGGCCAGGGCGATCAGCATGATGCCGAGGACCGGCGGGAGCAGGATGAACACGTCGGCGGTCCGCTCGACGGCGCGGCCGAGCCGGGGCCGCAGGGCGGCGGCGCAGCCCGCCACGACGGCGAGGGCGGTGACGACGACGGCGATCAGGAGTGCGCCCGCGATCAGGGCGGAGCCGCCGTGGAGCAGCCTGCTCAGTACGTCGCGTCCCAGCTGGTCGCCGCCGAGCGGGGCGCCGTCGCCGGCGGCGGCGTACGGCGCGGTGACGGGCTTGTCCAGGGGATGTTCGGCGAGCCACGGCCCGGTCAGGGCGGCGATGACGAGGAGCAGGCCGGGCGCGATGCGCAGCAGGGTCCCGGACCGGCTCCGGCTCCGGCTCCGGGCGGGCTTCGCGGGAGCCGCCGTGTCGGGAAGGGCTGTGTCGGCGGCGCTCACGGGCGTCCTCCCAGGGTACGGGCGCGCAGCAGGTCGGCGGCGAGCAGGACGAGGCTGATGGCGGCGCCGGCGCAGGCGACCACCCCTGCGATCAGCGGTGTGTCGCGGCTGCTGACCGCGGCGGCCAGGACCGAGCCGATGCCCGGGTAGTTGAAGAGGGTCTCCACGACGACGGCGCCCCCGAGCAGCATGCCGGTGGAGGTGGCGATGCCGGTGGCGATGGCGGGGACCGCGCCGGGCAGGGCGTGGCGCAGCACGATCCGGTGTACGGGCAGTCCGTCGAGGCGGGCGGCTTCGACGTGGGGGGTACGGGCCTGGTCGGCGAGGGCGCCGCGCACGATCCGGGTGTTCCAGCCGGTCTGCGGGATGACCAGGGCGAGGACCGGCATGACCAGCATCGTCCAGTCGGCGAGGGAGCCGTCGGCGCCGGTGAGGGTGACGGCCGGCAGCCAGCCCGTCCAGAGGGACAGGACGAGCAGCAGGCCGACGGAGACGACGAACTCCGGTACGGCGAAGGCCGCGGTGGAGGTGTGGCCGATGATCCGGTCGGTGAGCCCGCCGGGGCGGGAGGCGGCCCAGCAGCCCAGCGCGAGGGAGGCGATGACGGTCAGCACGAAGGCGGTGCCGCCGAGGAGGAGGGTGTTGGGGAGGGGGTCGGCGAGGAGGTCGGTGACCTTCTGGCCGCGGGCGCTGGTGCCGAGGTCTCCGGTGGGCAGCGCGGTCATCCAGTCCGCGAAACGTTCCCAGACCGGCCGGTCGAGGCCGAGCAGGTGGCGGCGGGCTTCGACGTCGGCGGCGCTGTCCCCGCGTTCCGAGCCGGCGCTCGCGGCGTCGCCGGGCAGCAGTTCGACGGCGGCGAACACGGCGGCGAGCAGGATGACGAGCATGAGGGCCCGGCGGGCCACGGCGGCGGCCGGCCGCAGCAGGAGGCGCGACGCGGTGGCCGCCCCCGTCGTGGCGGGGGCGGCCACCGTGTGCTGCCGGGCCGTGCGGCTCAACTCAGCCACGCGTTCTCGAGCTGCACGCGGCCGTAACCGGGCAGCTTGGGAAGGCCCTTGACCTTGGCCGCGGCGAGATCGATGCCGTCGGCCATCCCCCACAGCAGGTAGCCGGAGCGTTCGTACTCGATCTGCTGGAGCTCCTTGAGGGCCGCGGCGCGCTCCTTCTCGTCGGCGGTGCCGATCGCCTTGCGGTAGGCGGCGTCGAAGGCCGGGTCGGCCCAGCCGGCCTCGTTCTGTCCGGCTTCACCGGCCATGGTCTTGGAGGCGAAGAAGACCACCGAGTCGTTGGTGCCCCAGTAGGTGGTGTAGAAGTCGCCCGTCTTCCAGGTCTTGTCCCAGAAGGCGCCGGACTCCTGCTTGACCACTTCGACCTTGATGCCGGCCTCGCGGGCCTGATTGGCGAACAGCGTCGCGGACTCGGCGAGTCCGGAGATGTCCTCGGTGGTCACCAGAGAATAGGTCTTGGTGAGGTCGAAGTTGGCCTCGGCCAGCAGTTTCCGGGCTTTCTCCAGGTCGCGCTTGCGCTGGGGGACGTCCTTGGCGTAGGCGGGGTCGCCGGTGCCCATGATGTCGTTGGCAACGGTGCCGTAGCCGGAGAGGACCTGCCTGACCATGGCGTCGCGGTCCACGACCAGGCGCATGGCCTCGCGCACGCGCGGGTCGGCGAAGGGGCTGCCGGCGGCGGCGCGCATGACGATGGGCATGGCCATGTCGTTGGGCCGGCGCAGGACCTGGACGTCCTTGCGGGTCTCGGCGGTGCGGGCCGCGACGGCGCCGACGTTCGAGGCGACGTCGATCTGGCCGGCGAGCAGAGCATTGGCCATGGCCTGCGGGGTCTCGAACATGGTGACCTCGATGGCGTCGAGGTGCACGGTGCCGCCGTACCACTTGTCGTTCCGGACCAGGCGGGCGTTGCCGCCCCGGTACCAGTCCAGCTTGAACGGGCCGGTGCCGGGTGCCTTGTCGAGGGCGTTGTCGGGGGTGTCCTTCTTCAGGACGAAGGTGGTGAGCCGCGTCAGGAGGGGGAAGTCGGCGTTGGCGTAGTCCGAGACGATGACGACGGTGTCGGCGCCTTCGGCCGTGATGCTCTCCGCCCCCTTGACGCCCGGCAGACGGGAGGCGCCGGAGGGGGTGTTGCGCAGGCGGCGCAGCGACCAGACGACGTCCTCGGCGGTGACCGGGGTCCCGTCGTGGAAGGCGGCGCCCTGGGCGATCTTGAACTTCCAGGTCTTCAGATCGGCCGAGGACTCCCAGGAAGCAGCCAGGCGCGGCACGGTGTTGGACGTGGATCCGGGCATGGCCAGGGTGTCGAAGACCAGCGCGATGACCAGGTAGTCGCTCTCGTTGGCCTGGGTGCCGTGCGGGTCACGGGTGATGGCTCCGGCGCGGCCGAGTGCCCCGATGCGCAACGTGCCGCCGCTCTTCGGCTTTCCGTCTCCCGCGGACGCCTTGTCGCCGGTGGCGTCACCGCTCCCCGAGGAGCAGGCGGCGAGCAGTGCCGCCGCGCCCATCGCTCCGCCGGCCCACAGCACCTGGCGCCTGTTGAAGTTCACTTACGTCCTCGATCCACTGAAGCAAGGGGAAGTTACTTAGGTTTGCCTACCCTAATGACAACCATTACCGCAAGTCGCCGGCCTCGATGGGATGCATGTCCGAATATCGCTCCCGCATGACCTATCACTAAGGTTTGCCTTACCTCACTTCGATGTTACGGTTCGACTCATCCGCCGGTTCCGCGGATCAATGACGGATCGTCAATAAGCCGTCACACCTTGCCAGTTACGCACTTCCGCGCCCGAACCACCGGAACCGCCGGAGTCCGTACCTCAGAACCGGGGATCCCCCCTGCCATCCGACGAAACGGATCTCTTCGCCATGAGCACGGCAGCCGCACCCGTTCGCCAGCTCGATGCCCAGACCGTGGGTGAACTCCGCCAGGCGGCCGAGAAAATCCTCGCCGAGTTCGGCACTTCCGCCACGAGTCCCGCGCTCCTGGCCCGCGTTGCCGAGAAGGCCGCGTCCCTGAGCCAGACCTTGCGCGCGCACTGCCGCCCCGTCGACACCGAGGACGGGCTGTACATCCTGCGCGGCCTGGAGGTGGACGACGACGCCATCGGCACCACACCGTCCAGCTGGGCCACCGCCGGGGACAGCGGCGCGGTCCACGACATCACCCTGCTGCTCCTCTCCACCGTGATGGGCAACCCCATCGCCTGGGAGGGCCAGCAGAACGGCCGCTTCGTACACAACATCGTCCCCGCAGCGGGCCACGAAACCGAACAGACCGGCGCCAGCAGTGCGGTGCTCCTCAGCCCGCACACCGAGGACGCGTTCCACCCCGGCCGCGCCCACCTCCTGATGCTCGGCTGCATGCGCAACCCCGACAACATCGCCACCACCGCGGCCAGCATCCGCAAGACCCGCCTCAGCGACGAGGACATCGACCTCCTCACCCGGCCGGTGCTGCCGATCCTCCCCGACGACGCCTACGAGGAAGCCCAGGGCTACGCCGACGAGGCTCCGCCCGCGGTACCCGCCCTCTTCGCCGCCGAAGACGGCATGACCCTGCGCTTCGACCCCGCTTACACCCCGCTGGACGAGGCCGACGAGGCCTACCGCGGCGCGTACGGGCGCCTCGCGGACGAACTGGCCCGCGTCTCCGTCGCCGTCAGCCTCGACCCCGGCGACGTCCTCATCGTCGACAACGACCTCGTCGTCCACGGCCGGGTGCCCTTCCGGGCCCGTTACGACGGCACCGACCGCTGGCTCAAGCGCGCCTCCGTCCGCGTCCCCGGCCGGCGCACCCGCCCCGAGGCCGAAACCGGCGAACACGGCTACGGCCAGAGCGCCCTCGAAGCGCACGCGAGCTGACCACCCGCCCCGCACCCGGAGGAACACCACCATGACCGACACCCCGGCCGCCCCCGCAGCGGCCACATCCGACGCCGCACCCGGCGACGACACGCACCTGCGCATCCTGTCCACCACCGACCTCGCCGGGATCGACATATCCCTGGCGGACGTGGTGGCCACCGTGGAAGGCGCCTACCGCACCCTCCAGGCCGGCCAGTCCGACAACCCCCGGAAACTGACCGTCAAGCCGCAGGACGGTCACTCGGTCTCCTACGCGATGCTCGGCCGTGACGGCTCCCGCGAGGTCGTCGCGATCAAGACCTCCTACAAGCACGGCCTCGACAAGGGGCGTGAGGAGCAGCACTACTACACCTCCCTGACGCTCTACGACGACGTCACCGGCCTGCCCGTCGCGATGATGGACTGCTCCCGCATCGGCTCCCTGCGCACCCCGGCCGTCTCGGCCCTGCTCGCCCGCGAACTGGCCGCCCCCGGCGCCCGCACCGCCCTGGTCATCGGCACGGGTACCCAGGGCCGGCTCGCGCTGCCGTTCCTCCTCACCACCCTGCCGGACCTGGACCGGCTCCTGCTGTCCGGTACGCACCCCGAGGGCATCGCCGCGGTCCGCGAGCAGCTGCGGACCCACTTCCCCGACCGGGACGTGGAGATCGTCACCGACCTGCGGGCCGCCGCCGCGGACGCCGACGTCATCGTCGCCACCGCCGGCGGGCACACGCCGGCCGCCGTGGAAGCCTCGTGGCTGAAGCCCGGCGCCCTGTCGGTCCTGGTCGGCCACGGCCTGGCCCCGTCCACCCTGCACGAGGCCGACCGCGTCATCGCCACCAGCGAGGCGCAGATGAACGTCACCGGCACGGACATGGCCGATGCCGAGGGCAAACTCCCTTCCGTGGACGCCGAGTTCCCGCCGGTCCTCGCGGGCGTGAGCGCCGGGCGCACCGGCGCCGACGAGCGGATCTTCGCCTACAACAGCGGCCTCGTCGTCACCGACATCGCCCTGGGTCACCGCTTCGCCCAGCTCGCCCTCGCACAGGGCCTGGGCACCGAGGTCCCGCTGTGGCGGTGAACGGCCGTCCCCTGCCGGCTCTTCCGGTGCTCCCCGATGCCGCCGCCGAGCAGGTCGTGGCCTGCGGGCTGCTGCCCGAGCTGGCGTACGCGTTCGGCGGCCCGTTCCACTTCCTGCTGCCCGAGGCCTTCGACGCGAACCTGCGGGCCATACGGGAGGCGCTCGCCGCGGCCGGGGTCGACGGCTCCGTGTACTTCGCGAAGAAGGCCAACAAGGCCGCGCTCTTCGTCGAACGCGCCGCGGCGGGCGGGGCCGGCGTGGACGTCGCCTCCGCCGCCGAACTCCGCGAGGCCCTCGGCCACGGCGTACGGGGCGAGCACCTCGTCGTCACCGGCCCGGCCAAGGACCGGACCCTGCTGCACCTGGCCGTCCAGCACGGAGCGCTGATCGCCGTGGACTCCCTCGACGAACTCGACGCCCTCGTCACCACCGCGCTCACCGGCCGCATCCGGCCCGCCCGGATCCTGCTGCGCGTCCTGCCGCCCGCCCAGCCGCACAGCCGCTTCGGGCTCACCGACGCCGAACTGGCCACGGCCCTGGACCGGTGCGTCCGGGGCGGGGACGCCGTCCGGATGGAGGGGTTCAGCTTCCACCTGTCGGGCTACGCCCTCCAGCCCCGGGCCGACCTCGCCGCCCACCTCGTCGAGTTGTGCCTGGGGGCCCGCGTCCAGGGGCTGGAGGCCTCGCGGATCAGCATCGGCGGCGGGCTGCCCATCAGCTACACCGACGCGGACAGCTGGCACACGTTCCTCGCCGGACACAAGAGCAGCCATTACCACGCGGGCAAGACCTTCCACACCGGGGACTTCTACCCGTACCACTCCCCCGTGGCCGGCGCCGACGCCCTGGCCGCACTGCTGGCCACCCGGCCCGAAGGCCACCAGCACCCGCTGGCCCGGCTCCTGCGCGACGCGGGCGTGCTGTTGCTCCTGGAGCCCGGACGGGCGCTGCTCCACCAGGCAGGGGCGACGGTCTTCGGGGTCCAGGGCGTCAAGCAGCGCGACGGATACCTGATCCTGACCGTGGACGGCACGAGCCTGAGCCTGTCCGAGCAGTGGTTCAACAGCGAGTACCTGCCCGACCCGGTCCTGATCCCCCGTGAACCCGACGGCCTGGACAACGCCGACGGCTCCGACGGTGCCTTCCCCGCATGCGTGGGGGCGGCCACCTGCCTGGAATCGGACATGCTCACCTGGCGGAAGATTCCCTTCCCCCGCCGCCCCCGCACCGGTGACCTGCTCGTCTACCCGAACACGGCCGGCTACCAGATGGACTCCAACGAGTCCCCCTTCCACGACCTGGCCCTGCCGCCGAAGGTCGTCATCGACCGGACGGACCGGCCCCGCCCGCGCTGGCGCCTCGACCGCCATGTCGCCTGAAGCCCAGCCCCACCCGCTGCCCGACACCGCCCCAGACACTCTGGAGTCACCGATGCCCGGAGCCCTTCAGCGCCCCACCGTGGTCTCCCGCGTATCCGATCTCATCGGCTACACCCCCCTCCTCGAACTCGCCACCACCGAAACCGGCAGCCGCCTGCTGCTGAAACTGGAGATGTTCAACCCCACCGGCACCGCGAAGATCCGTATGGCCAAAGCCATGATCGATGCGGCCGAGGCCTCCGGCGAGCTGCGCGAAGGCGGCCGGATCATCGAGTCCACGTCGGGCAACACCGGCCTGGGCCTGGCGGTCATCGCCGCCGAACGCGGATACGCCTTCACCGCCGTCGTCGACAACCACGCCTGTACGGACAAGCTGCGCGGCATGAAGGCCCTGGGTACCGAACTGGTCTACGTCGTCGACGACGGCACCGAGGAACTCGCCACCGCCGCACGCGAGGAGCTCGCCGAGGACATGGCCCGCGGCCAGGACAACGCCATCTTCACCGAACAGCACAACAACCCCGCCAACGGTGTCGGATACTTCCCCGTCGCGCACGAACTCCACGAGGCCCTCGACGGCCGGATCGACGTGCTCATCGGTGCCGTCGGCACCGGCGGAGCCCTCTGCGGCACCAGCCGGGAACTGACCAGGCTCATGTCCGGCTTCACCGTCATAGGCGTCGAGCCCAAGGGCTCCATCGCCTTCGGCGGCCCCGCCCACGACTACTACCAGTCCGGCACCGGCACCCCCGAGGGCGCCGAGATCGGTGCCCTCGTCGACTTCGACCTCATCGACGAAGGCGTCAAGGTCGGCGACGTCGAGGCGTTCGCCACCTGCCGCGCGGTCGCCCGTAGGGGCCTCCTCATCGGAGGCTCGGCCGGCGGGGTCGTCTACGAGGCCCTGACCAGGCTGGCCGCCCTGCCGCCGGGAACCACCATGGTCGCCCTCGTCAACGACGGCGGCGAGAAGTACATGGACACCGTCTTCAACGACCAGTGGATGCAGGACCGCGATCTCCTCGACGCCGGGGCCGAGCGGGAAATCGACGAGCTACTGACCAAACTCCGCGGGAACCGGTAAACCATGCTGAAAACTCTCCTCCGCGACAGCCGTGCACTCGGCGTCCTCGCCGTGCCGCTGATCCTCACCCAGTTGGCGCAGGTGGCCCTGACCACCACCGACACGGTGATGATGGGTCTGATCGGTACCCGCGAACTCGCCGCCGGCGGCCTGGCCATCGTCATCTTCAACCAGCTCCGCACCATGGGAGTCGGTCTCGTCACCTCCGTCGGCAACCAGACAGCCGCCGCGGCGGCCCGCGCCGAGCGGGCCGTCGGCGAGAGCAACGGGGCCGGGGGCGACGGCGGTTCCGCGGAAGAGAGAGCGCACGACGAAGTCCGCTCGATAGTCCGGGCGAGCCTGGCCGTCGCCACGCTCGCCGGACTCGTCGGCGCCGCCTTGATGGTCCTCATCGGCCAGGCCCTCCCGTGGCTCGGCCAGGACCCGGACGTGGTCGGTCTCACCCGGACCATGCTCTTCGCCCTGGCCCCGGGCCTGCTCCCCTGCCTGTGGTTCCAGGCCGTACGGCAGTTCACCGTCGGCATGCGCCGCCCCCAGGCCCTCCTGCAGATCACCATCGCCTCCATCGCGGTCAACGCTGGCCTGAACTGGATCCTGATCCACGGCACGTTCGGGCTGCCCCGCCTCGGCCTCACCGGCGTCGGCATCGCCACGTCCAGCGTGTACCTGCTGTCCTTCCTCGCCCTCCACCTCTCCGTGAAGAGGGACCGGGAACTGGCACCGCTCCTGAGCCTGGACATCACCAAGGCCGATGCGGCCACGGTCAAACGTCTCGTCGGGCTCGGCATCCCCATCGCCGCCACCTACGGCTCCGAGGCAGGCTTCTTCTCCGTCACCGCCCTGATGGCGGGGTCCTTCGGCCCGGACGCGCTGGCCGCGCACACCGCCGTCAACCAGCTCGTCTACATCGTCTTCCAGGTCGCCGTCGGCCTGTCCCACGCCGCGTCGATCAACGTCAGCCGGGAGCTCGCCCTCGGCCACCACGACGACGCCCGCCGCCTCAAGAACACCGCCCTGGCCTGCGCCGCCACCGTGATGTCCGTCGTCGGACTGCTCTACCTCACCTTCCCGAAGCTCGTCCTGGCGCCCTTCCTGGACTCCGGCTCCGACCGGGCCCTGACCATCGCCACCCAGCTCCTGATCGTCACCGCCCTCCTCCAGTTCTTCGACTGCGCCCAGAACATCGGCGTCGGACTCCTGCGCGGCCTCGACGACACCAGGAGCGGCTTCCGCATCACCCTCATCGGATACTGGGCCGTCGGACTCCCCGCATCCTGGCTCCTCGCCTACGCGCTGGGCCTCGACACCCTCGGCATCTGGCTCGGCCTCCTGACCGGCCTCGCGGCCACCGCGCTGCTCCTCCTGCGCCGGTACTCCCACTCCCTGACCCGCCGCGAACGGGCGCACACCGCCCCCGCCGTCGCCTGACGCCCGCCATGTGACCCTCGGGCAAGGCGTGCGGCTTCCGCCTCCCGGTGCAATCCATCGCCCCCGGTGTCGGTCCCGGGGGGGGGGCGCGGCGGCGGCGGGGGGGGCGCGGGGCGCCGCGGCGGCCCCGCAGCGACGCGCCGGCGCCGACACGCACGAAGCGGGGCGCGCCCCCCCCGCCCCCCCCACCGCGACGCGGTAGCCGAGCGCG
>NZ_JBHYVA010000131.1:14605-15629 GCF_042750055.1 Streptomyces sp. NPDC059456 | reverse complement strand
CGCGCGGGCCGGGCGCGCGGCCCGCCGCCCCCCCCCCCCGGCGCGGTACCCGTACCCACCGCACTACCAAGAAGGCGGCACCACCATGGGTATGACGACTCCCCAGGTCGTCGTCCACCGGGACAAGGAGCTGATGGCGCAGGCCGCGGCGGCCCGGCTCATCACGAAGATCGTGGACGCGCAGGCGGCCCGGGGCAGCGCCTCGGTGGTCCTGACCGGCGGCCGCAACGGCAACGGGCTGCTGGCCGCGCTGGCGGCGGCACCGGCCCGCGACGCCGTCGACTGGTCCCGGCTGGACCTGTGGTGGGGCGACGAGCGGTACGTCCCGGCCGACGACCCCGAGCGCAACCACGTACAGGCCCGGGAGGCCCTGCTGGACGCCGTTGCGGTGGACCCGGCCCGGGTGCACGCCATGCCCGCCTCGGACGGCCCGTACGGGGCGGACGTGGACGCCGCGGCCGCGGCGTACGCGGCCGAGCTGGCGAAGGCCGCGGGGCCCGAGGACCACGGCCCGGTCCCCACCTTCGACGTGCTGATGCTGGGCGTCGGCCCGGACACGCACGTCGCGTCGCTCTTCCCCGAGCACCCGGCCTCCCGCGAGACCGAACGCACGGTGGTCGGCGTGCACGGCGCGCCCAAGCCCCCGCCGACGCGGGTCTCGCTGACCCTCCCGGCGATCCGGGCGGCCCGGGAGGTCTGGCTGCTGGCGGCGGGCGAGGACAAGGCGGGCGCGGTCGCCATCGCGCTCGGCGGCGCGGGAGCCGTGCAGGCGCCCGCGGCGCAGGCGTACGGGCGCTCGCGCACCCTGTGGCTGCTGGACCGCACGGCCGCCGCGAAGCTCCCGGCGGGGATGTACCCGCCGGCCGCGTCCTGACGGCACGGCGCCCGGACACCACCCGGTCACCGCCACGGACGCCGAAGGGGGGGCGGGGGGCCGCGGGGGGCGGGCGGGGCGGGGGTGGGACACTACACGACCCCCCCCCACCCAGCGGGGTGGCGGGGGGGGGCGGGGGGGGGTGAGGGA
>NZ_JBHYVA010000131.1:0-14595 GCF_042750055.1 Streptomyces sp. NPDC059456 | reverse complement strand
CGCCCGCGCTCAGACCCCGGGCGTGGGTCACGCCGCCGCGCGCCGGCCGGCGCGCGCCGCCCCGCGCCCACCCGCGGCCCCGCCCCGCCCGGCCGACGCGCCCCGCCCCGGGGGGGGAGAGCGGGCCCTTCGTCACGACCGGGCGGCGACGGTCAGCCGCGGCCGCGCAGCTCGCGGTAGGCGGCCACGAGGGCCTTCGACGAGGCGTCCAGGCCCGGGACTTCCGCCCCTTCCGTCAGGGCCGGTTCGACCCGCTTGGCGAGGACCTTGCCGAGCTCCACGCCCCACTGGTCGAAGGAGTCGATGTTCCACACCGCGCCCTGGACGAACACCTTGTGCTCGTACAGCGCGATCAGCTGGCCCAGCACCGCCGGGGTGAGGTCCTGCGCCAGGATCGTCGTGGTCGGGTGGTTGCCCTTGAAGGTCTTGTGCGGGACCAGCTGCTCCGGCACGCCCTCCGCACGCACCTCCTCCGGCGTCTTGCCGAAGGCCAGTGCCTGCGTCTGCGCGAAGAAGTTCGCCATCAGCAGGTCGTGCTGCGCGGCGAGCGCGGGCGACAGTTCGCCGACCGGGCGGGCGAAACCGATGAAGTCCGCCGGGATCACCTTCGTGCCCTGGTGGATCAACTGGTAGTACGCGTGCTGCCCGTTGGTGCCGGGCGTGCCCCACACCACGGGACCGGTCTGCCAGTCCACCGGCTTGCCGTCGCGGTCCACGGACTTGCCGTTGGACTCCATGTCCAGCTGCTGGAGGTACGCGGTGAACCGGGAGAGGTAGTGGCTGTACGGCAGGACCGCGTGCGACTGCGCGTCGGAGAACGCGCCGTACCAGATCCCCAACAGGCCCATCAGGAACGGTGCGTTCTGCTCCGGCGGAGCGGTGCGGAAGTGCTCGTCCATCGTGCGGAAGCCGCCGAGCAGCTCCCGGAAGGCGTCCGGGCCGATCGCGATCATCAGGGAGAGCCCGATCGCGGAGTCGAAGGAGTAGCGCCCGCCGACCCAGTCCCAGAACCCGAACATGTTGGCCGGGTCGATGCCGAACGCGGTGACCTTCTCCTCGTTGGTCGACAGCGCCACGAAGTGCCGGGCCACGGCCGCCGTGTCGCCGCCGAGGCCCGCCAGCAGCCACGCGCGCGCCGACTCGGCGTTGGTGATGGTCTCGATGGTCGTGAAGGTCTTGGAGGCGATGATGAACAGCGTCTCGGCGGGGTCCAGGTCGCGTACCGCCTCGTGCAGGTCGGCGCCGTCCACGTTGGACACGAACCGTACGGTCAGCGCGCGGTCGGTGAACGCGCGCAGCGCCTCGTACGCCATCGCCGGACCCAGGTCGGAGCCGCCGATGCCGATGTTGACCACGTTCGTGATGCGCCGGCCGGTGAAGCCGGTCCACTGCCCCGACCGGACCTGGTCGGAGAACGCCGCCATCTTGTCGAGGACCGCGTGCACGCCGGGGACGACGTTCTCGCCGTCCACCTCGACCACCGCGTCCCGCGGCGCGCGCAGCGCGGTGTGCAGGACCGCCCGGTCCTCCGTCGTGTTGATCTTCTCGCCGCGGAACATCGCCTCGCGCAGTTCGGCCACGCCCGTCGCCGCGGCCAGTTCCTGCAGCAACTCCAGCGTCTCGTCGGTCACGAGGTGCTTCGAGTAGTCGATGTACAGGTCCCCGACCCGCAGGGTGTAGCCGGTGCCCCGGTTCGGATCCGCCTCGAACAGCTCTCGCAGATGCGTCTGTCCCAGCTCTTCGCGGTGCTTGCCGAGTGCCAGCCACTCGGGCGTCCGATTGAGCCTCGTACGGCCGTCTGCATTCATAACGGACATCAACCCGTTTCTTCCGTCCTGTCGTGCCCCGCCGATCACCAACTTAAAGGATCGGAAGCGGCTCGACGTACGCAAAGGGGCCCGGCCCGCGGGAGAACAACTCCTGCGGGCCGGGCCCGATGTCACGCCTTCACCGTCGCGTCGTCAGATCTCGCCGCGGAGTTTGGCCAGCGCCTCGGCGAGGATCGCCTCGCCGTCGGCGTCCGTGCGCCGCTCCCGTACGTACGCCAGGTGCGTCTTGTAGGGCTCGGTGCGCGGCGGGGCCGGGGGGTTGTCCCGGTCCTGGCCGGCCGGGAACCCGCAGCGCGGGCAGTCCCAGGTGTCCGGCACCTGCGCGTCGCTGGCGAAGCTCGGCTGCGTCTCGTGCCCGTTCGAGCACCAGAAGGAGATGCGCAGGCGGGGCGCGGATTCGCCGCGCTCGGCCTCACCCATCGGCCCCGCTCCGACCCGACTGCCACGGATCGCGTTGCCACTTGCCACGGTCGTAACTCCCTGCGTGATGGTGCCGCGAAGCGTGAGTGGATTCCGCTGCGGGCGCCCCAGTCTACGTAAGGCCCAACGCACGTCCATCACATGGAGTTACTCACTCCGCGCCGCGGACGCCGTCCTCATGATAGGCGGGGTGGAGCCGACCGGACCGGCGGAATGGCCAGAACCGTCGGGTTCCCTACTTCATCAGGATGCCGAGCGCCATGATGCAGGCGAACCAGAGGAGGCCGACCACGACGGTGATGCGGTCCAGGTTGCGCTCGGCCACCGAGGAGCCGCCGACCGACGACTGCATGCCGCCGCCGAACATGTCGGAAAGGCCGCCGCCCTTGCCCTTGTGCATCAGCACGAGCAGCATCAGCAGGGCGCTGAAGACGATCAGGGCGATCGAGAACCCCATAATCACGGCTGATTCCTACTTTCTGGCTTTTCTGGCTTTCCGGCTCTGCTGGATGTGCGCGGGGGCCAGTGGCTGGTGGTTCAGCCTCCTGGCCCCCGCAAGGGTACGACGGATCCGTCCTACCGCCTACTCGCTGCGACGATCACGCAGGTCACTGGTCGCGGAACCGGACGATCTTCACGAACTCGTCCGCGTCCAGCGCCGCGCCGCCGATCAGCGCGCCGTCGACGTCGGGCTGGGCCATGATCGCCGCGATGTTGCCGGACTTCACGGAGCCGCCGTACTGGATGCGGACCTTGTCGGCCAGCTCCTGGGAGTACAGCTCGGCGAGGCGGGTGCGGATCGCCCCGCAGACCTCCTGCGCGTCCTCGGGGGTGGCGACCTCGCCGGTCCCGATCGCCCAGACGGGCTCGTAGGCGATCACGATGGACTCGACCTGCTCGGCCGGGACGTCCTTGAGGCCGCCGTCGACCTGGGCGAGGGTGTGCGGGACCTGCTGTCCGGCCTTGCGGACGTCGAGGCCCTCGCCGACGCACAGGATCGGGGTGATCCCGTTCGCGTAGGCGGCCTTGACCTTGGCGTTGCAGAGCTCGTCGGTCTCGCCGTGGTACTGGCGGCGCTCGCTGTGGCCGACGGCCACGTACGTGCACTTCAGCTTCGCGAGCATGGAGCCGGAGATCTCACCGGTGTAGGCGCCCGAGTCGTGCGCCGAGATGTCCTGGGCGCCGTACTTGATCTTCAGCTTGTCGCCGTCGACCAGGGTCTGGACCGAGCGCAGGTCGACGAAGGGCGGCAGGACCGCGACCTCGACGGCGTCGTAGTCCTTGTCGGCGAGCGCGAAGGCGAGCTTCTGGACGTGCGCGATGGCCTCGAGGTGGTTGAGGTTCATCTTCCAGTTGCCCGCCATCAGCGGGGTACGCGTGGTCATACGGGTTCAGACCTCCAGTGCGGCGAGGCCGGGGAGCGTCTTGCCCTCGAGGTATTCGAGGGAGGCGCCGCCACCGGTCGAGATGTGACCGAAAGCGTTCTCGTCGAAGCCGAGCGTGCGCACGGCCGCGGCGGAGTCGCCGCCGCCGACCACGGTGAACGCGTCGCTGTCGACGAGGGCCTGCGCGATGGCGCGGGTGCCTCCGGCGTAGTCGGGGTGCTCGAAGACGCCCACGGGACCGTTCCAGAAGACGGTCTCCGCGTCGGCGATCTTCGAGGCGTACAGCTCACGGGTCTTGGGACCGATGTCCAGACCCTCCTTGTCGGCGGGGATCGCGTCCGCGTCGACGGTGATGAACTCGGCGGGGGTCTTGCCCTTGAGGTCGGGGAAGTCCGCCGAGGCCAGGATGTCGACCGGGAGGACCAGCTCGACGCCGTTCTTCTCGGCGCGCGCCATGTACTCCTTGACGACGTCCACCTGGTCCTTCTGGAGCAGGGAGATGCCGACCTCGTAGCCCTTGGCGTAGAGGAAGGTGTACGCCATGCCGCCGCCGATGAGGATGCGGTCGGCCTTGCCGAGCAGCTGGTCGATGACGGCCAGCTTGTCGGAGACCTTGGCGCCGCCGAGGACGACCACGTAGGGGCGCTTGACGTCGGCGGTCAGCTTCTTCAGGACGCCGACCTCGGTGGCGATCAGGTCGCCGGCCGCGTTCGGGAGGCGGGCGGGCAGGTCGAAGACCGAGGCGTGCTTGCGGTGCACGGCGCCGAAGCCGTCGCCGACGTAGACGTCGGCGAGCTCGGCGAGCCGGTCCGCGAAGGCGCCGCGCTCGGCGTCGTCCTTGGAGGTCTCGCCGGCGTTGAAGCGCAGGTTCTCGATGACGGCGACCTGGCCGTCGGCGAGGGCGGCGACGGTCTCCTCGGCGGAGGATCCGACGGTGTCGGTGGCGAACGCGACGTCCGCACCGAGCAGTTCACCGAGTCGCTTGGCGGCCGGAGCGAGCGAGAAGGCCGGGTCCGGGGCGCCCTTGGGGCGGCCCAGGTGCGAGGCGACGACCACGCGGGCGCCGGCTGCGGCGAGCTTCGCGATGGTCGGCTGCACGGCGCGGATGCGACCGTCGTCGGTGATCGTGTCGCCCGAGAGCGGCACGTTGAGGTCGGCGCGGACGAAGACCCGCTTGCCGGCGACGCCTTCGGCGAGCAGTTCGTCGATCGTCTTCATGTGTTTCTACTCCTTATCCCCATACACGGGTTCTGCCGGTGCGGGGCCGATCGGTCGAGGCAAACGACAGGGCCCGTACAGCGCTCCATCGCGCTGACCGGACCCTGCGTTCACGTCGTGGTGCCTAGCCCTGCTACCTGAGACTTAGAGCTGACCGCCGACGAAGACGGTCAGGTCGACGAGGCGGTTGGAGTAGCCCCACTCGTTGTCGTACCAGCCGACGACCTTGACCTGCGTCCCGTCCTGAACCATGGTCAGGGAGGAGTCGAAGGTGCAGGAAGCGGGCCAGTTCACGATGTCGGAGGAGACGATCGCGTCCTCGGTGTAGTCGAGGATGCCCTTGAGCTGACCCTCGGCGGCCTTCTGGAAGGCGGCGTTGATCTCTTCCTTGGTGGTCTCACGGGAGAGCTCCAGGACGAGGTCGGTGACCGAGCCGGTCGGGACCGGGACGCGCATGGCGATGCCGTCCAGCTTGCCCTTCAGCTGCGGGAGGACCAGCGCGGTCGCCTTGGCGGCGCCCGTCGAGGTCGGGATGATGTTCTCGGCGGCGGCACGGGCGCGGCGCAGGTCCGAGTGCGGGAAGTCCAGGATGCGCTGGTCGTTCGTGTACGCGTGGACCGTCGTCATCATGCCCTTGACGATGCCGAAGTTCTCGTCGAGGACCTTGGCCATCGGCGCCACGCAGTTGGTGGTGCAGGAGGCGTTGGAGATGACGTGGTGGTTGGCGGCGTCGTACTTGTCCTGGTTGACGCCCATCACGATGGTGATGTCCTCGTCCTTGGCCGGAGCCGAGATGAGGACCTTCTTCGCGCCCGCGGCGATGTGCTTGGCGGCGTCGGCCTTCTTCGTGAAGATGCCGGTCGACTCGATGACGATGTCGGCACCGAGCTCGCCCCAGGGCAGGTTCGCGGGGTCGCGCTCGGCAAAGGTCTTGAAGGTCTTGCCGTCGACGGTGATGCTGTCGTCGGTGTGGGAGACCTCGGCCTTGAGGCGTCCCAGGATGGTGTCGTACTTGAGAAGGTGCACCAGGGTCGCGTTGTCAGTCAGGTCGTTGACACCGACGATCTCGATGTCCGCTCCCTGCTCAAGGAGCGCCCGGAAGTAGTTGCGGCCAATTCGGCCAAAACCGTTGATGCCTACGCGGATCGTCACGAACCGATCTCCTCGTTGGTGCGCCGGCCTGTCCCGCCGGCGAGCTGTATGGGATGTCCCCGACCGCTTACGACCCTACCTCTCCGTGAGCTTTTGAGTGACATCGGCCGGGACCTGACATTCCCCCTGTCACAGGGGGGACCGCCGCCGGGGACCCGCACCGTGCGCTCCGGTACGGGGCCCGGGGACCGCGGCCCCGTCACTCAGGGTGAGCGGCGGGGGCGTCGTCGATCAGCGGTGCAGCGAGCGGAGGGCCTTACCGACGAGTACGGCTCGGTCCGCCGCCGCCGGCAGGTGTTCCAGGCCGAAACCGAGGAGCACCGTGTTACGCGTAGTGACCGACGCGTAGGACTTGAACAGCTCCCCGGACCGGGTCCAGTCGCCCGGGACCACGGGGCTTCCGGCCGGGGCGCCCTGGGCGGTCCAGACCCCCAGCGAGCTCTCGAACCCCTCCACGGCCTGGTCGGCCCCGCCGACGGAGACGCGCGCGTCGTCCGCGAACAGGCCGCGGCCGCCGGAGCCTCCGTCCGAGACGTACGAGAGGGAGACCTCGACGGTCTTGCCCGCGTACGCGCTCAGGTCGAAGGTGACCTGCTTCCAGCCGTCGGACGAGCCGGTGAAGCTGTTCCACCGGCCGCTGGTGCCGCTCGCGGTGCAGCCCGCGCTGTCGAGGGTGAGGTAGTGCTTCAGGAACGGGTGGCCGTTGACGTAGAACCCGGCCTCGCACTCCGTCGGCACGGTGGTGCCGGTCAGGCCGCCCGCCTCGGGCAGCGTGGTCCAGTCCTCCGCGCCGGCCGTGTGCGCCTCCAGGATGGCGTGGTCGTAGCCGGGCTCGGTGTTCCAGTTGAGGGCCATCTTGAGCTGCGGCCTGTCGGCGGCGGTGACCTTGGTCAGGTCGACCGTGCGGGTCAGCCGCTTCCACTCGTCGTCCTCGTGGGTGGCCGCGGCCATCCACGCGCCGGTGTAGGGGGCGTACGGGTTCACGACCCCGGCGTACTGGCCCGCCTGCGCGCTCTTGAACTGCGGGAACTGCGCCGCGGGCAGGGAGTCGGAGGTGACCGCGTAGGACCCGGGGGCGTTGAACGGGTTGCCCGCCGCGTCGGCCAGTCCGCCCTTGGCGCCGGCGAGGGCGCCCGTGCCGGTGAAGCCGGTGGCGCCGCGGGCGCTCGTACGGCTGTAGGCGCCGAGGTAGTACTGGCTGAAGTCGTCCGTCACGGCGCGGCCGACCTGGGCGTTGCCGCCCGCGAGTTCACCGGCCTCGATCAGCTTGCCGCCCTCGTTGAGGAAGTCGCGCACGGCGAGCTGGGTGTCACCGCCGGGGGTCTTGGCTCCGGTGTAGTGGACGGCCGTGCGGAAGTGGGAGAGCACGCCGAGAGGGTGCGGGGCGCCCTGCGCGGCCACGTCCCAGACCGCCGCGGACCTGCCGTTGGCGCGCAGGGCGTCGACGTACTCCTGCGCGTGCTGGGCCGGGGCGCCCTCTTCCGCGATCACCAGCACGTCGGCGCGGGGCCGCTGGGCCACCGTGTACGTGAAGCGCTCGCTGGAGACCTGCCGGGAGCCGTCGCGTCCGGTGAACCAGACCTCGACCTTGTCGCCCGGCCTGGTGCCGTCCACCTGGGCCCGGTACTCGTCGAACCAGTTGTTGTCGTCGCCGCCGTAGACGTCGCCGCCCTTCCAGGCCCTGAGCCCGTCGTCGTGCGTGCGGCCGCCGTTGACGCGGAACTTGAGCTGCTTGTCCTTCAGCGCCTTGCGGGCCGTGACGGAGACGGTCTGGTCCTCGCCCTTGGCCGCGTAGGAGGTGGTGAAGGGGTCCGGGGTGAAGTCCGCGGCGCTCAGGCCCACGGAGGACTTCGGCTGGTCCGGGCGGGCGGCGCTCTCACCGACGGCGAGGGCGAAGGGGACGTTCTTCGCGAACTCCGCCTGGATGAGCTTCTCGTCGTCCGGGAAGTTGAAGCCGGACTGGCAGTCCTCGGGCTTCCACCGGTCGTTGGGGTCGCTCGCGGAGGCCGTCTGGCAGGTGGTCATCTCCGGCGTGAACATCATGACGCCGTTGACGTTCGCGGCGTGGCCGTCCGCCTCGCCGTTGGTGGTGTAGAGCTCGGAGGAGATCTGCGGGTAGTAGCCCGGGATCGCGGAGTTCTCCGGGGTGCCGGCGAGCGCCTTGTAGGCGACGTCGTCCGGGGTCGGGGTGGCCACCTGCCAGCCCACGCCGTAGAGCAGCAGCTCGGACGCGGAGTGGTAGTTGATGGCGTACCGGAAGCCGATGCGCTTCTCGAACGCGTCGAGGGCGACGGTCTCCGGCTCGGAGGAGGCCTTGGGCCCGCGGTAGGTCTCGCTCGACTGGTTGGGCGAGGAACCCTCGTTGTCGTAGCCCCACTTGTAGGCGAAGTTCCGGTTGAGGTCGACGCCGTCGCCGGTGGTGATCTTCCCGTCGCCGTTGTTGTCGCGCAGGTTCTTGCGCCACAGCCGGTCGCCGTCGGGTGCGTGCGTGTAGTCGTACCCGTCCGGGTTGGCGGACAGCAGGAACCACAGCTCGGTGGAGTCCACGAGCTTGGTGATCCGCTGGTCCTTGCCGTAATTGTCGAGGGTGTGGTGCATCAGCCGCCGGGTCATCTCCGGGGTGATCCACTCGCGGGCGTGCTGGTTGGACATGTAGAGCACGGAGGGCTTGGCGCCGTCCTTGGTGGTGCGGGCGTTCTTCGTGACCTTCAGGGCGAGGATGTCCTTGCCCTGGACGGTCTTGCCGATGGACACCACCTTGGCGAGGCCGGGGCTGGCCTGGGCGGTCTTGAGGATCTCCTCCTGGAGCCCGCCCTTGCCGCTGTAGGGGCGGAACACCCCGTCGCCGACGGCCTGGGAGCGGGCCGCGCTCGCCGGGACCCTGTGCTCGGCGATCTTGACGCCCTGGCCGGCGAGCTCCTTCGCCTGCCCGCCGGTGAGGAACAGCTCGACCTTGGCGGTCCCGCTCTCGGGGGCGCGTTCGGTGAGCTCGTGGGCGTCCTGGCCCGCGGCGAGGAGGAGCGGGATCTGCTCCTTGGTGACGTCCGCGTCGTAGACCCGTACCTCGTCGGCGCCGGGTGCGGCGTCCGCTGCGGGGTGGGCGTGAGCCGCCGGGAGGGCGGCCAGTGTGGTTCCGAAGACGAGTGCGCTTGCGGCGAGGATCGATCTCGCGCGGTGCCTCATGTGCCCCCCTGGGCGTCGTCTGCCACGAAAGCGTTCGGACGACAGGCTCACGATCAGGCGATGCTCATGTCAATGGGGCGTGTCTCAAAGGGGCCCGCACGGGTGAGGTGCGGGCCCCTTTGAGAGTACGGCCGGGCGTACCGGGGACGTACGGGCGCGAGCCGGCCGGCCGTCGCGAGCTAGCCGACCATGTTGTCGGCCAGGTCCTCGCTGAGGTTCGACTCGGTACCCGGGATGCCGAGGTCCTGCGCCCGCTTGTCGGCCATCGCCAGCAGGCGGCGGATGCGGCCCGCGACCGCGTCCTTCGTCAGCGGCGGGTCGGCGAGCGCGCCCAGCTCCTCCAGGGAGGCCTGCTTGTGCTCCATGCGCAGCCGGCCGGCCGCGGCGAGGTGTTCGGGCACCTCTTCGCCGAGGATCTCCAGGGCTCGCTGGACCCGGGCGCCGGCGGCCACCGCGGCCCGCGCCGAGCGGCGCAGGTTGGCGTCGTCGAAGTTGGCGAGGCGGTTGGCGGTGGCGCGCACCTCGCGCCGCATCCGCCGCTCCTCCCACGCCAGTACCGACTCGTGGGCGCCGAGCCGGGTCAGCAGGGCACCGATCGCGTCGCCGTCGCGGACCACGACGCGGTCCACCCCGCGGACCTCGCGCGCCTTGGCGGCGATGGACAGCCGACGGGCGGCGCCCACCAGGGCCAGGGCGGCCTCCGGACCGGGGCAGGTCACCTCCAGGGAGGAGGACCGGCCCGGCTCGGTGAGCGAACCGTGGGCCAGGAAGGCGCCGCGCCAGGCCGCCTCCGCGTCACAGGTGGCCCCGGAGACCACCTGCGGGGGAAGACCCCGGATGGGGCGGCCGCGGCCGTCCACGAGGCCCGTCTGGCGCGCCAGCTGGTCGCCGCCGGCCACGACCCGGACGACGTACCGGCTGCCGCGGCGCAGCCCGCCGGGAGCCATGACGACGAGGTCCGAGGAATGGCCGAAGATCTCCAGGATGTCCTTGCGCAGGCGCCGGGCAGCGATCCCGGTGTCCAGCTCCGCCTCGATGACGATCCGCCCGCTCACCAGGTGCAGCCCGCCCGCGAACCGAAGAATCGCCGAGACCTCCGCCTTCCTGCAGCAGGTCCGGGTGACGGGGAGCCGGGAGATCTCATCCTTCACCGCTGGCGTCATCGCCATGGGCCGATCCTTCCATGCATCCGAAAAATACGGTCGTACGCGGCGGCGAGCAGCTCCGGGTCGTGCTTCGGAGAGCCGTCTTCCCTGGCCACCGGCGCCAGCTCGACCGCGGCACCGAACCGTTTTGCGGCATCGGCGAGGGAGTCGCGGTCGGGCACGGCGGCCTCGTCGGCCAGCACCACGTCCAGGGCGAGTTTAGGGGCGTGTCGGGCCAAAACCTCCAAATGACGCTGCGGAGAGAAGCCCTCTGTTTCGCCCGGCTGCGGCGCGAGGTTCAGCGAGAGGACCCGCCGGGCCTTGGTCTCGATCAGCGCGTCGAGCAGTTCCGGCACCAGCAGGTGCGGGATCACGGAGGAGAACCACGATCCCGGGCCGAGCACCACCCAGTCGGCGTCCAGGACCGCGGCGACGGCCTCCGGCACGGCCGGCGGATCGCCGGGCACGACCTGTACGGAGAGCACCTCGCCGGGGGTGGTGGCCACCGTGGCCTGCCCCCGGACGGTGTCGACCTCGCCCGGGCGGGTCTGGTCGTGGCCGCGGACCAGCGCCTGGAGCTCCAGCGGGACCGCCGACATCGGCAGCACCCTGCCCTGTGCACCCAGCAGCCTGCCGACCAGGTCGAGGGCCTGGACGGGGTCGCCGAGCTGTTCCCACAGGGCCACGATCAGCAGGTTGCCGACCGCGTGCCCGTGCAGGTCGCCCTCGGACTGGAAGCGGTGCTGGATCACCCGGGCCCAGGTCTGGCCCCAGTCGTCGTCCCCGCACAGCGCGGCCAGCGCCTTGCGCAGGTCGCCGGGCGGCAGCACGCCGAGCTCCTCCCGGAGCCGGCCGCTGGAGCCGCCGTCGTCGGCGACGGTGACGACGGCGGTGAGCTCGCCGGTGATCCGACGCAGTGCCGCCAGGGAGGCCGACAGGCCCATGCCGCCGCCGAGCGCGACGACCTTGGGTGCGACCACCTTGGGGGCTGCGCCGCGGCGCAGCCCGGTGCGGCCGGCGCCGTCCTCGCCCCGCCCCGAGGTGAGGCGGCGCAGGCGGCGCAGCCGCAGGGTGCGTCCGGTCACTCGCGCCCCATGTCCCGGTGGACTACGACGGTCTCGACTCCCTCGGAGGCGAGGCGGGCAGCGAGCTTCTCGGACATGGCGACGCTGCGGTGCTTGCCGCCGGTGCAGCCGACCGCGATGGTCACGTACCGCTTGCCCTCGCGGCGGTAGCCGGTGGCGATGAGCTGGAGCAGCTCGGTGTAGCGGTCGAGGAACTCCTTGGCGCCGGGCTGGCTGAAGACGTAGCCCGACACCTCCGGGTTGAGGCCCGTGAAGGGGCGCAGCTCGGGGACCCAGTGCGGGTTGGGGATGAAGCGGCAGTCGACGACGAGGTCGGCGTCGACGGGCAGGCCGTACTTGTAGCCGAAGGACATCACGGTCGCCCGCAGCTCGGGCTCCTCGTCGCCCGCGAACTGGGCGTCCATCTTCGCGCGCAGCTCGTGCACGTTCAGGCTGGAGGTGTCGATGACCAGGTCGGCGTCGCCGCGCAGCTCGCGCAGCAGGTCGCGCTCGGCGGCGATGCCGTCGGTGATGCGCCCGTCGCCCTGGAGGGGGTGCGGGCGGCGGACCGACTCGAAACGGCGGACCAGCGCGTCGTCGGAGGACTCCAGGAAGACGATGCGCCGGGTGACGCCCTTGCTGTCGAGGTCGGCCAGGGACTCGCGCAGGGCGTCGAAGAACTGGCGGCCGCGGACGTCGACGACGACGGCGATGCGCGCCACGTTGCCCTGCGAGCGGGCGCCGAGCTCCACCATGGTGGGGATCAGTGCCGGCGGGAGGTTGTCGACGACGAACCAGCCGAGGTCCTCCAGACACTTGGCCGCCGTACTGCGGCCGGCCCCGGACATGCCGGAGATGATCACCAGCTCGGGGATGGCCGCCTCGGCGGCATCTCCGGGCTCCGCTGTCGTGCCGGTACTCACCTGTGCTCCGTCTCGGTCGTGCTCGGTCGTGTGCTCGGTCGTGTGCTCGGTCGTCTGCTCGGTCGTCTGGTCGGTCTCGCGCTCGGTCATTGCTCGGGCCCCCGTTCGGACGATGTCCCCCGGCCCGCGCCGGGGGGTGCCCCCACCGGTGGGGCGGGGTACTCATCCTCAATGATCTCTCCTGTCGCCGTATTGACGGCAGGACCAGCGGGAACCGACCGGGCGAGGGCCGCGGCCACGGTCTCGGCCGTCTTGCGGCCTATGCCCGGGACCTCGCAGATCTGGTCGATTGTCGCCTGTCTCAGCTTCTTCACCGAACCGAAGTGCTTGACCAGGGCCTGCCTGCGGCTTTCCCCGAGCCCGGGCACCTCGTCGAGCGGGCCGGCCTTGAGCCGCTTCCCGCGCTTGCTCCGCTGGTACTGGATGGCGAACCGGTGGGCTTCGTCACGGACCCGCTGGAGCAGGTACAGCCCCTCGCTGGTGCGGGGCAGCACGACCGGGTCGTCCTCGCCGGGCAGCCAGACCTCCTCCAGGCGCTTGGCCAGCCCGCACACGGCCACGTCGTCGATGCCGAGCTCCGCCAGCGCCCGCTGGGCGGCGGCCACCTGCGGCTGCCCGCCGTCGACCACCACGAGCTGCGGCGGGTACGCGAACCGCTTGGGCCGCCCGTCGTCCTCCGCGAGGGGGTGCCCGCCGTCCTGTGCGTCCTGTGCGTCCTCCGGGGACCACTCCCCCGTCTTCAGCTTCTCCTGGAGGTAGCGGCGGAAGCGCCGCGAGACCACCTCGTGCATGGACCGGACGTCGTCCTGCCCCTCGAAGGACTTGATCTGGAAGCGCCGGTACTCGCTCTTCCTGGCCAGTCCGTCCTCGAAGACGACCATCGAGGCCACCACGTCGTCGCCCTGGAGGTGCGAGATGTCGAAGCACTCGATGCGCAGCGGCGCGCCGTCCAGGCCGAGGGCCTCGGCGATCTCCTCCAGGGCCCGGGAGCGGGTGGTGAGGTCGCCGGCGCGCTTGGTCTTGTGCAGGGCCAGGGACTGCTGCGCGTTGCGGTGGACGGTCTCCATCAGGGCCTTCTTGTCCCCGCGCTGCGGGATGCGCAGGCTGACGAGGGAGCCGCGCCGCTCGGCCAGCCACTGGCTCAGCGCGGGCGTGTCCTCGGGCAGGGCCGGGACCAGCACCTCCTTGGGGACGGCCTCGCCCTTCTCCTCCCCGTACAGCTGCTGGAGGGCGTGCTCGACGAGTCCGGCGGTGTCGACGGCCTCCACCTTGTCGGTGACCCAGCCGCGCTGGCCGCGCACGCGCCCGCCGCGGACGTGGAAGATCTGCACGGCGGCTTCGAGCTCGTCCTCGGCGACCGCGATCAGGTCGGCGTCGGTGGCGTCGGCGAGGACGACGGCGTTCTTCTCCATGGCCCGGCGCAGGGCCCCCATGTCGTCACGCAGCCGGGCGGCCTTCTCGTACTCCATCTCCTCGGCGGCCTCGTGCATCTGCTGCTCCAGCCGGGACAGGTACGCCCCCGTCCGCCCGGCCATGAAGTCGCAGAAGTCCTCGGCCAGTTCGCGGTGCTCCTCGGGGGTGACCCGGCCGACGCAGGGTGCGGAGCACTTGCCGATGTAGCCGAGCAGGCAGGGCCGGCCGATCTGCGCGGACCGCTTGAACACCCCGGCGGAGCAGGTGCGCACGGGGAACACCCGCAGCATGAGGTCGACGGTCTCGCGGATCGCCCAGGCGTGCCCGTACGGACCGAAGTAGCGCACGCCCTTCTTCTTGGGCCCGCGCATCACCTGGACCCGCGGATACTCCTCGTTCATCGTCACGGCGAGGGAGGGGTAGCTCTTGTCGTCCCGGTACTTGACGTTGAACCGGGGGTCGTACTCCTTGATCCAGGAGTATTCGAGCTGGAGCGCCTCGACCTCGGTGGAGACGACCGTCCACTCGACGGAGGCGGCCGTGGTCACCATGGTGGCCGTACGGGGGTGCAGGCCGGCGATGTCCTGGAAGTAGCTGGCCAGGCGTTGGCGCAGGCTCTTGGCCTTCCCGACGTAGATCACCCGGCGGTGCTCGTCGCGGAATCGGTACACCCCCGGGGAGTCCGGGATCTGCCCCGGCGCGGGACGGTAACTGGAAGGGTCGGCCATGCCAACACCCTACTGGCGGGGGCCGACAACGAACCCCCGCCATCCCCCTCCCCGGGGTTTCCCCCGGCCCCGGGGCCCAGCCGCTCCGGCGCCGCCCGCGTCCGGGGCGCGGGGGTCCGCGGCCCGCCCCGGCAC
>NZ_JBHYVA010000130.1:7795-15639 GCF_042750055.1 Streptomyces sp. NPDC059456 | reverse complement strand
TTCACGTGAAACATCGTCGCCCCTTGTAGACAACGACACGCCCATCGGCCGTGCCGCCCAGCTGGCCGTCGAGGCGCTGGGGCGCAGCGGTGAGAAGCTGCCCCGGCCGGAGCAGACCCGGATCATCGTGGTCGCCAACCAGAAGGGCGGCGTGGGCAAGACCACGACGACCGTGAACCTGGCGGCCTCACTGGCCCTGCATGGGGCGCGGGTCCTGGTGGTCGATCTCGACCCCCAGGGCAACGCCTCCACGGCGCTCGGCATCGACCATCACGCAGATGTGCCCTCGATCTACGACGTGCTCGTGGACAGCCGGCCGCTGCTGGAGGTCGTCCAGCCGGTGGTCGACGTCGAGGGGCTGTTCTGTGCCCCGGCCACGATCGACCTGGCGGGCGCCGAGATCGAGCTGGTGTCGCTCGTGGCGCGCGAGAGCCGGCTCCAGCGCGCCATCCAGGCGTACGAGCAGCCGCTGGACTACATCCTGATCGACTGCCCGCCTTCCCTGGGGCTGCTCACGGTGAACGCCCTGGTGGCCGGCGCCGAAGTACTGATCCCGATCCAGTGCGAGTACTACGCGCTGGAGGGACTGGGCCAGCTGCTGCGCAACGTCGACCTGGTGCGCGCCCACCTGAACCCGACGCTGCACGTGTCGACCATCCTGCTGACGATGTACGACGGCAGGACCCGGCTGGCCTCGCAGGTGGCGGAGGAGGTGCGCACCCACTTCGGCAAGGAGGTGCTGCGCACGAGCATCCCGCGGTCGGTGCGTATTTCCGAGGCGCCGAGCTACGGCCAGACGGTGCTCACGTACGATCCGGGTTCCAGCGGCTCCTTGTCCTACCTGGAGGCGGCGCGTGAGATCGCGCTGCGGGGGGCCGGAATTTCGTACGACGCCCAGCACGCCCACTCGGGCGCGGGCATGAACAGCACGCAGAGTGTGGCGGAGGGGATCCAGTGAGTGAGCGACGTAGGGGTCTGGGGCGGGGGCTCGGTGCGCTGATCCCCGCCGCTCCTCAGGAGAAGACGCCGCCGGTGATCGGTGGGGGCTCGACGTCCCCGTCGGCCGTGCCGGTACTGCCTTCGGAGCGCGGGGTCGCCGCGGCGAAGCTGGCTGCCCTGGCGCAGCCGGATGTCGCACGTGAAGCGCCGGTCGCGGTGGCCGTGGTGGAGGAGCCGCAGGCGGTGGAGCCCCGGGCCCAGGCAGTGGCCGGAGCGACGTTCGCGGAGCTCCCGATGGACGCGATCACGCCGAACCCGCGGCAGCCCCGTGAGGTGTTCGACGAGGATGCGCTGGCGGAGCTGGTGACCTCGATCCAGGAGGTGGGTCTGCTTCAGCCGGTGGTGGTGCGGCAGTCCGCTCCGGACCGCTATGAGCTCATCATGGGTGAGCGTCGCTGGCGGGCGTGCCGCGAGGCGGGGCTGGAGCGCATTCCTGCGATCATCCGCGCGACGGACGACGAGAAGCTTCTGCTGGATGCCCTCCTGGAGAACCTGCACCGGGCGCAGCTGAACCCTCTGGAGGAGGCGGCCGCGTACGACCAGCTGCTCCAGGACTTCAACTGCACGCACGACCAGCTGGCCGACCGGATCGGGCGTTCGCGTCCGCAGGTGTCGAACACGCTGCGTCTGCTGAAGCTGTCGCCGCCGGTGCAGCGCCGCGTGGCCGCGGGTGTGCTCTCCGCCGGCCATGCGCGGGCGCTGCTGTCGGTGGAGGAGTCCGAGGTCCAGGACCGGCTGGCGCACCGGATCGTGGCCGAGGGCCTTTCGGTGCGCGCCGTCGAGGAGATCGTGTCCCTGATGGGCTCGGAGCCCTCCGCGGTCGTGAAGCCCAAGGGTCCGCGGGCCGGTGCCCGGGTGGCTCCGGCTCTGAGCGAGCTGGCGACGCGGCTGTCGGACCGGTTCGAGACCCGTGTGAAGGTGGATCTGGGCCAGAAGAAGGGCAAGATCACCGTCGAGTTCGCCTCGATGGAGGATCTGGAGCGGATCCTGGGAACACTGGCGCCGGGCGAGGGCCGGGTGCTGGAGCAGGGACTGTCCGGGGAGTGAGTCCCCGGCCGCCGAGGGGCGGGTCGTGCCGGTGTGAACCGGCGCGGTCCGCCCCTTTGCCTTGATACGGTTTCGCCTGTTTCGTGCTGTGGATACGATGCGCTCATGGGGCGTCGACTGGCACCACTTACGCTGGACAATCTCCAGGACCTGCCTCGGCGTTGCCGGTCCTGTGTGTTCTGGGAGTTGGATCCGGTCAGCGGTGAGGCCGCCGTGAAGGCGGGGACTCCGGCGCTGGAGAAGGAGGCCTGGATCTCCGCCGTCCTGCTGGAGTGGGGTTCGTGCGGCCGCGTGGTCTATGTGGACGAAGTCCCGGTGGGGTTCGTGCTGTACGCGCCGCCGGCCTACGTTCCGAGGGCCACGGCCTTTCCCACGAGTCCGGTGTCTCCGGATGCGGTGCAGCTGATCACGGCCTGGATCATGCCGGGCTATCAGGGGCAGGGCCTGGGGCGGGTGATGGTCCAGACGGTGGCGAAGGATCTGCTGCGGCGCGGGTTCCGGGCGATCGAGGCGTTCGGGGACGCGCGCTGGGAGGGCCCGGCGTGCCTGCTGCCGGCGGAGCACCTGCTGGCCGTGGGCTTCAAGACGGTGCGGCCGCATCCCGTGCATCCGCGGCTGAGGCTGGAGATGCGCTCGACGCTCTCGTGGAAGGAAGACGTGGAGCTCGCGCTGGACCGGTTGCTCGGTGGGGCCCGGAAGGAGCCCGCGCTACGCCCGCTGTGACGTGCGAACGGGGCCACCCCTCAAGGGGCGGCCCCGTTTCACGTGAAACACTCCCGGCTGACGCCGGGTGGGTTCTCGATCGTCAGGCGGTCTTCGCCTGGATGAACTCGTCGAGGTCGCGCAGGATGGCGGCCTTCGGCTTGGCACCGACGATGGTCTTGGCCACCTCGCCACCCTGGTACACGTTCAGGGTCGGGATGGACATGACGCCGTACTTGGCGGCCGTGTTCGGGTTCTCGTCGATGTTCAGCTTGACGATCTCGATCTGGTCGCCGTACTCGGCAGCGATGGCCTCCAGGGACGGGGCGATCTGGCGGCACGGACCGCACCAGGCCGCCCAGAAGTCCACCAGGACGGGCTTGTCGCTCTTCAGGACCTCGGCGTCGAAGTCGGCGTCGGTCACGTTCTTGAGGGTGCCGGCCACAGCGGCCTCCTAATTCTTCCTGCGGGGTGTGGGGTGGGGGGTGTGCGTGGGGGGTCAGACCGCGGCGTGGGCCTTCTCGGCGTCCGCGAGGGCGGAGAGGAAGCGCTCGGCGTCCAGGGCCGCGGAGCAGCCGGTGCCCGCGGCGGTGATGGCCTGACGGTACGTGTGGTCCACGACGTCGCCGGCGCCGAACACGCCGGTGAGGTTCGTGCGCGTCGAGGGGGCGTCGACCTTCAGGTAGCCCTCCTCGTCGAGCTCCAGCTGGTCCTTGAACAGCTCGGTGCGCGGGTCGTGGCCGACGGCGATGAACAGGCCCGTGACGGGGAGCTCGGAGGTCTCACCGGTCTTGGTGTTGCGCAGCGTGAGGCCGGAGAGCTTCTGCTCGCCGTGGATCTCCGCGACCTCGCTGTCCCAGGAGAACTTGATCTTCGGGTCGGCGAAGGCGCGGTCCTGCATGGCCTTGGAGGCGCGCAGGGCGTCACGGCGGTGCACGATGGTGACCGACTTGGCGAAGCGCGAGAGGAAGGTGGCCTCCTCGATCGCGGTGTCGCCGCCGCCGACGACGGCGATGTCCTGGTCCTTGAAGAAGAACCCGTCACACGTGGCGCACCAGGAGACACCGCGGCCCGAGAGCGCGTCCTCGTTGGGCAGGCCGAGCTTGCGGTGCTGCGAACCGGTGGTGACGATCACGGCCTTGGCCCGGTGCACGGTGCCGGCCGTGTCGGTGACGGTCTTGATCTCACCGGTGAGGTCCACGGACACGACGTCGTCGGGGACCAGCTCGGCGCCGAAGCGCTCCGCCTGGCCGCGCATGTTGTCCATGAGATCCGGACCCATGATGCCGTCCTGGAAGCCGGGGAAGTTCTCGACTTCGGTGGTGTTCATCAGCGCGCCGCCTGCGGTCACGGCGCCTTCGAAGACCAGCGGCTTGAGCGAAGCGCGTGCGGTGTACAGGGCCGCGGTGTAACCGGCCGGCCCGGAACCGATGATGATCACGTTTCGTACGTCGCTCACGGGTTTCTTCCTCGTCTCTGTGGACTACGCGCTGCTTGCCGGGGGCCGGTGCGGACTCTCACCCCACCCAACGGATCCTACGGCGCATGCATTCCCGGCCCGTTCCTGTGCCGACCCGAAGGTGTCAGCTCCGCGGGTAGGTCCGGGTCAGCAGCGGTCGTCCGGAGTCCGCAGGCGGGGTGTCCGCGCAGCCGGCCCCGACGAGGTAGGCGTCCACCCGGGCCGAGTCCCCCGGATGGGGCAGGACGAGGAGATAGACGTCGGTGCCCTGGTAGCTGCCGCGCTCGGCGGCGAGCGGCGTGTCGGGGCGACCGGTGGCGTCCCGGACGCAGGACGGGACCGCGGACGGATTCACGTGCTGGTCCCCGGGGGCCCGCTTCGGGGAGGGCGTGGTGTCCTCCAACCCGTACGTGTTGTTCTGCTGTTCGTCCTGGGGGGCTGTTTTGGCCCCCTGACCGGCGGCGAGGAGCTGCTGCACGTTGTCCTGGAGGCCCTGTGCCGTGTACGTGCCGTCCTTGGGTGCCTCGGCTGCCGCGCTCGTCCCGGATTTGCGGGCGGCGGTGTCCGGCGATCCCGTCCCGAGAAGGTGGCCCGCGAGGAAGATGCCGAGGGCGCAGGCGGCCGCTCCCGCCAGCCCCGCGATGACGGTGATCCGGCGGCGGGCGCGCCGACGGCCCGGGCCGGTTGCTCCGGTCGGGTGACCGGCGGGCCGCCGGGGACCCTGGCCCGCCGGTGCGGCAGGCGATGTTTCACGTGAAACATCGCGCTCGACGGTGGGACCGGAGGCCGGGGCGGCCTCGGTTCTGGGCGTGGTGGAGTCGAGGAGGGCCTCGGCGGCGAGGGCCGCGTCGATGCGCCCGGCGATGTCGGCGGGCATCCGGGGCGGCCCCGGCAGGGTGCCGAGCAGGGACCGGATCTCCTCCAGGGAGGCGTGGACATCGGCGCACAGCGGGCAGTCGCTCAGATGACGGCGTACCTCGGCGGTCCGGGCCGGGGAGAGGAGCCCTTCGGTCAGGTCGGAGATCTCCGAGACGTCAGGGTGCCGGATCGTGCCGGTTGTGGGAGTCACGTTCGTCCACCTCCGCCCTTCACCGTGTCTGCGTCTGGGGCTGGCCGACTGGGGTCTGCCGCTGGTGGGACGGGTGTCCCCGGCGTCCGGTTCCTTCCCCGCTCCGTGGCGGTGTTATCCACGGCATTCGAGCGCAGATGAGTGAGCATCGGGAGGAGTTTCGCCCGGCCGCGCGCGCACCGGCTCTTCACGGTGCCGGTGGGGACGTCGAGGATACGGGCGGCCTCGGCGACGGGGTAACCCTGCATGTCGACGAGGACGAGGACGGCCCGCTGGTCGGCCGGGAGCGTGGCCAGGGCGGCCAGGAGCTGGCGGTGGAGGTCCTGGCGCTCGGCGGGGGCCTCGGCGGACTCGTGGGGCTCCAGGAGCCGCTCCAGGCGCTCCGTGTCGTCGATCGGCGAGGTCTTGCGGGAGGCGGCCTTGCGGGCCCGGTCAAGACAGGCGTTGACGGTGATGCGGTGCAGCCACGTCGTGACGGCCGAGTCCCCGCGGAACGTGTGGGCGGCCCGGTAGGCGGACACGAGGGCGTCCTGCACCGCGTCGGCGGCCTCCTCGCGGTCGCCGAGCGTCCGCAGCGCCACGGCCCACAGCCGGTCGCGGTGGCGCCGTACTAGCTCCCCGAAGGCATCGGGATCCCCGGCGACGTGCAGGGCGAGCAGGTCCCGGTCACTGTCCCCGCCTGCGGTTGCGTCGTGCATCACACCTCCCCTCCCGGAGGGAGCGTACGGGGCGGGCGGGACGAATACGAGGGTCCGCTGAGCCGACGGCGCAGCGGACCCGGGACGTACCGATCAGGTGGCCGGCTTGTCGCCGGTACCGAGGACCTTGATCTCGCTGATGCCGCCGCGGAAGCCGTCCCCCTCGCCCGAGGAGGGCAGCACGGTGATGTGGACCAGCACGAAGCGGGTCGCGACCGGAGTGTCCATCTTGGCCTCCAGCTTCTTCCCCGCGGTGCCCAGCTTCACGAGCCCCTGGGGGAAGTCGGAGATGCTGTGCGGTGAGGTCGCCTGCGGGGCGGCGGCCCGGACCTCGACCTGGTGCCCGGCATCGATCATGTCCACCTCGATGCCCGTCACCTCCTGGAGGCTGCCCAGGTCGACGATGATGCCGCTGCCGTCGTCATAGCTGTCCAGGTTGCCGAACTTCCCGCCGTAGCCGAAGAAGTTCAAGGTCTTCCACGCGGTGCCGGGATCGCCGTCGACGGCCTTGTCGGCATCTCCGGGCTTTATCGGGTCCTTGCCGAAGACGGAGGCGCCGGCGAGGTGCAGCGGCTTGCTCTCCTTGGGCTTCTTCTCGTCTTCGTTCGTCTTCGGGGACTGCGAGTTGCTGGTGCCGCCGTTGTCGCCCTTGACGCGGTCCAGGAGGGTGTCGGCGAGCTGCCAGCTGCCCAGGCCCAGAGCGGCGATGAGCAGGGCCGCCACACCCCACTTCAGGACGCGACCGGTGCGGCTCTGCAGCGGGGGCGGGGGGACGGCGATGGGACGGGTGGCCTGCGCGCCGGGGTGCGCCGGGGGCCGTCCGTAGTTGCCCTGCTGGTAGGTGGTCTGCTGGTACTCCGGCGGCGCGGTGAACGCGGGCTCCGGCGGCCGGATGCGGGGCATCGCGGCGACGGCCTTGGCCAGGTCCTCCGGGGTGGTGCAGGCGGGCTCCTGCCGGGACGCGGTGGCCCCGTCGTTGGCGAGGGCGCGCATGGCGAGCTCCGCCAGCCCCCGGTGCACCCCGGCCCGGACCTGGTCGGGGGCGATGAGGCCGACGCCCTTGGGCAGGCCGGTGAGCCCGTACGCGTCGCTCTCGTAGGGCCAGCGCTGGGTCAGGGCGGCGTACAGGAGTGCGCCGATGGCCTCGGTGTCCGCCCGCTGCGGGGTGTCGCTGGTGATGCCGCGCAGGGCGGCGTTCACGGCGAGCCCGCGGATGCGGTACTGGCCCGTGGAGGTGCGCAGTATCGCGCTGGGCGTCAGGCGCAGGTGGGCCAGGCCCTCGCGGTGCGCGGCGGCCATGGCCTGGGAGACCTGGGTGACGAGCTGATAGGCCTCGTGCGGCTCCAGGGGGCCCGAGGCGAGGATCGCGGTCAGCTCGGTCGCGTCGGGCAGCCACTCGTGGACGACGTAGACGAGGTCGTTCTCCTCCACCGCGTCGAGGACGTGGACGAACCGGGGATCGCCCAGCAGCGCCGAGGAACGGGCCGCGGCCAGCACGGCACGGGCCCGTGGGTGGTCGGCGGGCAGCAGGTGGACGCCCACGGCGCGGCGCAGCTTCTCGTCCATCGCGCGCCAGCTGCTGAATCCGTCCAGACGGGTGACGCACTCCTCGAGGCGGTAGCGCCGGGCGAGCTTGTGGCCGCTGTGGAGTTCGGGAGCGGCAGCAGGGGCTGCTTTTCTGCGTTCGCCGTCCTTTTCGGGCATGGGTCCGTCCGCGGCTCGTCCGTTCTGGGTGTCCACCCCGTCGGCCGTGGCCGTGGCCCCCGAAGGGGGCGGGGGGGGATTTACCCCCGGGTAGGGGCCCCCCACACCCGCACAGGGAAAATTAGGCACCACCGCGTGACTCGCACCCCCACCAAAAAACAGAGGT
>NZ_JBHYVA010000130.1:0-7785 GCF_042750055.1 Streptomyces sp. NPDC059456 | reverse complement strand
GGTCGGTCGGGGGCTGGTCTGTTGGGGTGGCCCCCCCGGCGGCGGGGGGCGGTCGCCGAATCGGGGGGGGGGGGCTTATTGCCGCCGTTGTCGGCCACGTCGACGGCAGCCGTGCTACGTTCCGCCACCGTCGTTCCTGCCTCCCCATCCGTTACGCGCTGTCGGCCAGTCTGCGAAGCCATGCCAATTGTGCCCACAGTCTGACGCTATGCACGACACGCGAGAGGCTCCGACGGTTGTGCGCATCAGCGCCCCAGTCGTCCGCGCACCATTCCGACCATGGCGTTGAGCTCTTCGATCCGCATCCGCTTGGCCGCCACGAGGAACACGGCGGCCAGCGCGACACCGCCGGCGACCAACGCGGCGGCGGAGCCTGCGACTCCGCTGCCGAGCCACTGGGTGACCGCGTAGGCGGCTGCGCCCGCCACGGCGGCGGCGGGTACGCAGGCGCCGGTGAGGCGGGCGTAGGTGCGCATCACGTGAGCGCCGTCGAGGTCGCCGCCCAGCCGGGTGCGCAGGCGCCGCCAGGCTACCCCGACGCCGACGGTGTAGCCGAGGCCGTAGGCGGCGGCCATGCCGACGACCGCCCAGCGTGCGGGGAGCACGAAGAACGCGGCGGTGGAGACGGCCGCGTTGACGGCGGCGACGATGACGGTGTTGTAGAAGGGCGTCCGGGTGTCCTCGTAGGCGTAGAACCCGCGCAGGACGACGTACTGGACGGAGTAGGGGATCAGCCCGAGGCCGAAGGCCATCAGCACGTAGCCGATGTTCTGGGCGCCGGAACCCGAACCGGCGTACAGCAGCGTGGCCATGGGGACGCCCAGGGCGAGGAACGCGAAGGCGCACGGCACGATCGCGACGGCCGAGGTGCGCAGTCCGTAGGAGATGTCGTCGCGGACGGCGGCCGCGTCCCCGTCGTGGGCGGAGCGGGAGATGCGGGGCAGTACGGCCGTCATGACGGAGACGGTGATGATGGCCTGCGGCATCTGCCACAGCAGCAGCGCGTAGTTGTAGGCGGTGATGCCGGTGCCGGGGTGGCCCTGCTTCTCGGCGACCGATCCGGACCAGGTGGCGAGCTGGGTGACGACGACGAGGCCGATCTGGTTGGCGAGGACGAAGAAGAACGTCCACTTGGCCAGGCGGGCCGCCTTGCCGAGGCCGTGGCCCCGCCAGTCGAAGCGCAGGCGCGGCCTGAAGCCGGCGTCACGCAGGTAGGGCAGCATCGAGAGGGCCTGGACCGTGAGGCCCAGGAGGGTGCCGAGGCCCAGCAGGCGGACACCGTCGGCGGTCACGGTGGTCGCGCTGACACCGGAGGTGGTGAAGCCGCCGAACGCCCAGATGAAGGCACCGAAGGTGGCGATGACGACGATGTTGTTCAGGACGGGGGTCCACATCATCGCGCCGAACCGGCCGCGTGCGTTGAGGATCTGACCGAGCACCACGTGCACGCCCATGAAGAACATGGTCGGCAGGCAGTAGCGGGCGAAGGCGACCGCCACCTCCATCTGCTGCGGGTCGGACGCGAGCTTCGGCGACATCATCGTGATGAACACCGGCGCGGCGAGCACGCAGATCGTGGTGATGGCGGCCAGCAGCACGACGACGAGCGTCAGGAGGCGGTTGGCGTAGGCCTCGCCGCCGTCGTCGTCCTGCTTCATGGCCCGGACCAGCTGCGGGATGAAGACGGCGTTCAGCGCGCCGCCGCCGACCAGCACGTAGATCATCGTCGGCAGGGTGTTGGCGATCTGGTACGTGTCGTTGAACGTGCCGACGCCGATGGCACCGGCGATGACCAGGGTCCGCATGAAGCCGGTGATGCGCGAGACGATCGTGCCGGCGGCCATGAGGGCGCTGGACTTGAGGAGGCTGGAGGCACGGCCGGCGGGCTTGCTCGGCGCCGGAGCGGCGACGGGGGCGTCCTCCACAGGGGCGCCGGGGTTCCCCTGCTGGTCCCGGTAGAGGTGCGCGAAGGCATCGGGCTCCGCCGCTTCGTCCGCCGCCTTGGTGACCAGGGAGTCCACCCCGACGAACTGGGTGGTCGTCGCGTGGTCGCCGTACGGCAGGTGCCGCGAGGGACCGTCCGGCTCGGGCGGCGGGGTCTGCGCCCAGACGTGCGGGTCGGGGGCGTGCACGGATGCCTGCGGCGCCGCGTACAGCGGGCCGGGCTCCTGGTAGGTGCCGGGCGGCGGCGGGGGGTGCGAGGCCCGGTCGTAGAGGACCTCGGCCACGGGGTCCTGGGCCGACAGGTCCTGCGACCGGTAGGGGTCGTAGTCGTAGGCGTCCTGGACATACGGGTCGCGGTCCGGCGCGGGCGCAGGCACGGCGACCTGCCCGGGCACCGGAGTGCCCGGGGCAGTGCCCTGGGAGGGCGCGGGCCCACCAGTGCCCTGCGCGCGGTCACCGTCGTACGGCGCGTTCATCGAAACCCCACCTCATCGTCCCCAGGCCGACCGGCCACGGCATCGCTCAACGGTCCACTGTCTCACCCGTGCCGGACGGCCCGGTGCTTTGCGCTCCGGTGTCCGGGGTCTCGTCACTCGGCTGCGTGCTCTCCTCGACGGCCGCCCGGGCCGCGACGCGCTTGCGGCTGGCGTACATCTTGATGCCTGCGAGGACGAGCAGGAGCACGCCACCTGCGATGACGAGCATGACGGTCGGAGTGATCTCGGTGGCCTCGACGGTGAACTTGCGGGCCTTGCCGTAGGGCACGCCGTCGGTGGTGAAGAGCTGTGCGGTGACCTCGACCGGCCCGCTCGCGGTGGCGTTGGCGGTGAACTTGACCGTCTGGCTGTGTCCGCCCGCGACGGTCACCTCCTGTTCGGCCTGGCCGTTGTCGCCGAACATCAGGCGGGTCGGGTTGGCGGATTTCACCCGCAGGACGAGGTTGTGGACGTCCTGGACGAGGCTGTTCTGGACGCTGACCGGGATGGTGGCGCTGTGGCCGGACAGGGTGGCGTCGGACTTCGGGACGACCTTGACCTTCTCGGTCAGGCCGAGCAGGTACTCCTGCACCTGCTCCCGGTAGAGCCGGGCCTCCTCGGGGCGGCCGCGCCAGGAGGTGGACATCTCGCGGTTGGTGGTGTTCCCGAACGGGATCTCCACGCGGTCGGGGGCGCTGAGGATGACCTTGAAGTGGTCGAGGGTGTTCTGGGTGGTGCGGATCTTCTCGAAGGCGGCGACCGGGAGCTCGGTCTTGCGCAGCGCCTCGGGGTACTGGCCGGCACCCGGGACCTGGGTGTTGACGCCCGGGTCGGGCTTGGCGGCGGCCGCCGCGTCCAGGTCGGCCGGCTGGGTCCAGCGGCCCGCCTGCAGGCCGCGTATGGCGGCCGCCATCGACTGCGCCTGGCTGGTCGACGGCATCCGCTGCGGGGTGACGACGAAGCTGCGCTGCTCGTCGGTCTTCTGCAGGTTCAGGGCGAGGCTCTGGGCGAGGAAGCGCTGCACGGCCAGCGTGGCGTTCCCGGCGTTCAGCATGTCGCCGTCGAAGGCGGTGGAGAGGTCGGCGTCCGCGACGACGGCGGTGGCGCCCGCGCCGATGGGACGGGCCGCCGAGGGCGTGTAGCCGAGGGCGCCGGTCTCCTGGAGGCTGTCGCTGCGCGCGAGGACGTTGTGGGCGCCCGCCGAGGTCGCCACGTTGACGATCGAGGGGTCGATGGCGCCGTTGACGGGCCAGGAGAAGTCGGTGGACGGGGTGACGTGCAGGACGGTCTCCACGGCCTGCTTCGCCTTGTCGGTGGCCGGCCGCAGCTGGCCCAGGGTGCCCGAGACGTCCTTGCCCTGGTGGGCGAGGGAGGCGATGTCCGGGTCGGCGAACGGCAGCGCGACGATCTTCTTGCCCTGGACCGCGGTCTCCAGGGCGCTCAGCCACTGCTCGGCGACGGCCTTGTTCTTGCCCTGGACGATCCGGCCGTCCGGCGTGCGGTAGCGGTAGCCCTTGGTCATCGCGTCGACCGTGTAGAGCAGGTCGGGGTCGATGACCCAGGTGACGGGCAGGTCCTTGCCGAGGGCGACCATCTGCTGGAGGCGGCCGCCGGGCTTGAGCTCCTCGGCGAGGGAGTCGTCGAGGAAGACGGGGGTCTGCAGCTCGTCCGAGCCGGTCTCGGCGGTCAGGTGCGTGGTGGAGATCAGCGGCCACAGGTACGTGATCTGCGAGCGCTTGGCGGCGGCCTCGGGCTGCCAGGGCAGGAAGGTCCGCTTGATGCCGAGGACCTGCTCGTACTGGCGGCTCTCGGTCTCGCCGGAGAGCGAGACGCCGAGCTGGTAGACGCCGTCCTTGTCCAGCTCCAGCTTGTTCACCGGGACGGTGAGGGTGAAGTCCTGCTTCGCCTTCGACGGCAGCGAGGGGATCTTCGCGGCGAAGGCCTGGTCGATCTCGCCGGGATCCGTGCCGGCCCGGAAGCCGGCGCGCTCCGCCGCTTCGTCGATGGACGCCCGGTCGCCGAGGGCCGGTCCCACCCGCAGGCCCACGTGCGCCCCGGTGATCGTCTCGCGGCCGTTGTTGACCACGGTGCCGGAGATCGTGAGGGTGTCGCCCTTGACCGGGGCCGTGGGGGCCATCTCGTTCAGCTGTACGTCGACCGTCCCCGCCTCGGCCGCCTGGGCGGTCTGGGGGGCGGGTGAGTAGACCAGAGCGGCGAGCACGGGGGTCCCGGCCAGCAGTACGACGGCGCGCCGCAGCCACCGGCGCCGGGCAGGAGCGGGGTGTGCCCCCTGGATGTCTGCCGCCTCGGCCACGCGCTAGCCCGTCCCTCGAAGTGTCAGTGGTCGTCGTTCGTGCGTCCACAGATGGTAACGAGACCCGCCGTGCGCGAGTGCCGCGCCTTGCTCCACATGATCGGCTCCGCTTCCCGGCCGCCGGGGGCGGGGGTGCCGTAAACGGGGAAGCCCGCGCCGGGCCGGGCACGTACCCTTTTCTGTTGTGCCGAACGCCAACGAAGACAATCCCAGTGCCCTGAGTCAGGTGCAGCACCGCGCGGTCAGTGAACTGCTGCGGGTCGCCCCTGTCGCCGACGAGCTCGGCCGCCGGTTCCAGGTGGCCGGCTTCCGCCTTGCCCTGGTCGGCGGGTCCGTACGCGATGCGCTGCTCGGGCGTCTCGGCAACGACCTCGACTTCACCACCGACGCCCGCCCCGAGGACGTCCTGAAGATCGTCCGGCCGTGGGCCGACTCGGTGTGGGACGTCGGCATCGCCTTCGGCACCGTCGGCGCCCAGAAGAACGGCTTCCAGATCGAGGTGACCACCTACCGTTCGGAGTCGTACGACCGCACCTCGCGCAAGCCGGAGGTCTCCTACGGCGACTCGATCGAGGAGGATCTGGTCCGCCGCGACTTCACCGTGAACGCGATGGCGGTCGCGCTGCCGGAGAAGGAGTTCGTGGACCCCCACGGGGGCCTGGAAGACCTCCAGGCGGGCGTTCTGCGCACTCCCGGCACCCCGGAGGACTCCTTCTCCGATGACCCGCTCCGGATGCTGCGTGCGGCGCGTTTCGCCGCCCAGCTCGACTTCGAGGTCTCCCCCGAGGTCGTCGCGGCGATGACGGCGATGTCGGAGCGGATCGAGATCGTCTCGGCGGAGCGGGTGCAGGGCGAGCTGAACAAGCTGCTGCTGTCCGCGCACCCCCGCAAGGGGCTCGGCCTGCTCGTGGACACCGGGCTCGCCGACCACGTGCTGCCCGAGCTGCCCGCCCTGCGCCTGGAGAGTGACGAGCACCACCGGCACAAGGACGTCTACGACCATTCGCTGATCGTGCTGGAGCAGGCCATCGCGCTGGAGCAGGACGGCCCGGACCTGGTGCTGCGGCTGGCGGCCCTGCTCCACGACATCGGCAAGCCGCGCACCCGCCGTTTCGAGTCCGACGGCCGGGTCTCCTTCCACCACCACGAGGTGGTGGGCGCGAAGATGACCAAGAAGCGCATGACCGCGCTGAAGTACTCCAACGACATGGTCAAGGACGTGTCCCGGCTGGTGGAGCTGCACCTGCGCTTCCACGGCTACGGAGACGGCGAGTGGACCGACTCCGCGGTGCGGCGCTACGTCCGAGACGCCGGCCCGCTCCTGGAGCGCCTCCACAAGCTGACCCGGTCCGACTGCACCACGCGCAACAAGCGCAAGGCCAACGCCCTCTCCCGGACCTACGACGGGCTGGAGGAGCGCATCGCGCAGCTCCAGGAGCAGGAGGAGCTCGACGCCATCCGGCCCGATCTGGACGGCAACGAGATCATGCAGATCCTGGGCACCGGCCCCGGCCCGGTGATCGGCAAGGCCTATGCCTTCCTGCTGGAGCTGCGGCTGGAGAACGGTCCGATGGAGCGCGACGCCGCGGTCGCGGCGCTCAAGGAGTGGTGGGCCGCCCAGGCCTGAGACGGGGCACCGGAGCGATGTTTCACGTGAAACATCGCTCCGGGTGACGCATCACACGCGGGTGCTCACACGCGGGCGCTCTGCCGTCGCAGGCAGGCCGCGTTCACCGCGTAGAGCACGGCCACGCTCACGATCAGCAGGACCGACTGTCCGTCCGGGGGGAGCATGAGGGCGGCCACCGCGGCCGCGCCGACGAACGCGATGTTGAACAGCACGTCGTAGACGGAGAACACCCGGCCGCGGAAGTCGTCGTCCACATGGGACTGGATGGACGTGTCGGTGGAGATCTTGGCGCCCTGGGTGGCGAAGCCGAGGACGAAGGCCGCGACCAGCATCGGTCCGGGCTCGAAGAACAGGCCGAGCGGGGGCACCAGGACCGCGGCCCCGGCGGAGCATGCCGTGATCCAGCCTCGCGTCCCCAGCCGGCCCACCAGCCACGGGGTGACGACGGCAGCCGCGAAGAATCCTGCCCCGGAGACGCCGACCGCGATGCCCAGCAGGGCGAGGCCGTCGGACTCGTCGTCCGACCACGAGTAGCGGCAGAGCATCAGGAGCGTCACGAACAGGGCGCCGTAGCAGAAGCGCATCACGGTCATGGCGGTGAGCGTCTGCGCCGCCTCGCGCCGGGAGGCCAGGTGCCGCAGCCCTTCGGCCATGCCCCGGACGGTCATGACGGCCCCCTCGGCGACCGACGGGTGGACCCGGCCGGCCGGGTGGTCCGGGCCGAGCAGGCCCGCGGCCAGACGCAGCGAGACCAGGGCCGCGCAGAGGTAGAGCCCGGCACCCAGCAGCACCACCAGGGCGTTGGAGTCGGAGGCCAGCAGCTGCACGAGGAAGGCGAGTCCCCCGCCGGCGACCGCGGCGAGCGTCCCGGCCGTGGGCGAGAGCGAATTGGCGGTGACCAGTTCGCCGGGGCCGACGACGCGGGGCAGGGAGGCGGCCAGCCCGGCCAGGACGAACCGGTTGACCGCGGTCACCGACAGGGCCGAGGCGTAGAAGAGCCAGTCGGGGACGTGCGCGACGATCAGCACGCCGGTGCCGCAGGCCAGGAGGGCGCGCAGCAGGTTGCCGTAGAGGAACACCTGGCGGCGGCGCCAGCGGTCGAGCAGCACCCCGGCGAAGGGGCCGATCACCGAGTAGGGCAGCAGCAGCACGGCCATGGCCGAGGCGATGGCCGCGGGCGAGGCCTGCTTCTCGGGGGAGAACACCACGTAGGTGGCGAGCGCCACCTGGTACACGCCGTCGGCGGCCTGGGAGAGCAGCCGTACGGCGAGCAGGTTGCGGAAATCCCTCAGGCGCAGGAGTACGCGCAGATCACGTACGACAGGCATGAGGGCAAGGGTCACATACGCGGAGGGGGGGGGGCGGGCGCGCGCGCCCCGCGCCCCGCGCGCGCGCGCGCCCGCCCCCCCCCCCCCCCCCCC
>NZ_JBHYVA010000129.1:14979-15735 GCF_042750055.1 Streptomyces sp. NPDC059456 | reverse complement strand
CGCGGGCGCGCGGGTGGGCGGGAGGGTCGGGGGGGGGGGGGGGGCTGCGACCCGCGCGGGCGCCGCTTGGGAACCCATACCACCCGCGGCCGGGGGCGGCGTACGGACCACTTGCCGATGGTGTTGACGGTCGCCGAGGCCAGCGCCAGGGAGGCGGCTCCGCGCAGTGCCGCCTTGCGGGCCCCGGCCGAGCCGACGACCGCGATCACCGCGGCGGCCCCGCCCCACAGCACCCCGTGGTTGGCGGCCCGCCCCAGTCCGGGCAGGACCCGGTCGGCCGCGGGCCAGTGCCGGCGGGCCACCTCGTCGAACAGCTTCCGGTCCCATCGCGCGGCGGCGCCCCGCCAGGTCAGCTCTTGATCAGCCATTTCGAGCGCTTACCCGGAGCACCCGCCCCGGAACCGCCTCTCTTTGCCAACCAGTCCCGAGGAGGCGTCCGGCGACCCGAATGCCGGAGCGGCCCGCCGAACGCTCCCTAGGCCTGGTCCTCTTCCTCGTCCAACGGGCGCTTGCGGAGCAGGAGGACCACCAGGCCGCCCAGCACCACCAGGCCCACCGCCAGCGAGGCGATGACGGGGGTGGCGGCCGAGCTGCCGCTGGTGGCGAGCCGTTCCTCGTCCGGGCTGGACTCCGCCGCGGGGGGGGCGGGGGCGGGCGCCCCGGGCCGGGGCCGCGGGGGGGGGGGGCCGGGGGGGGCCGCCCCCCCCACCCCCCGCGGGGGGGCCGGCCCCCCCCCCCGCGCCCCCCCCCCCCGGG
>NZ_JBHYVA010000129.1:0-14969 GCF_042750055.1 Streptomyces sp. NPDC059456 | reverse complement strand
GCCGATGCCTGTGCCGCGGCGGGGGCTTCCCCGGTGGCCCCCGCCTCCGTCACGACGGGCTGCGGCCAGACCGCGCTCGCCGTCACCGCCGACGCGGATTCGCTGGAGCCGGCCACGATCTGGGCCCGGGTCGGCAGTTCGCTGGTGAAGACCCGCCCGACCGGCACCTTCGTGGAGCCCTGGACGGTGACCGAGGCCGAGCCGTCCGGGGTGCCCGCGGGCACCTCGAAGTACAGCCGGCTGCCGTTGCCCGCGGTGGTGAGCGGCCGCCCCTCGGCGTCCACGACCCGCACCCCCATCGCCACGGCCGCCGCGTCCGGGGTGACCGTCACGCTCTGCGCGCCGGTGCGTACGGTGACCGGCCCGAGGCGGGAGCCCACGGGGCCCGACACGCTCCCGGGCTCCAGCCCCAGCGAGGCCGGCGGTTCCGGGAGCCTGCCCGCCGACCGCTGGAGGTAGTCGGCCAGCTTCTCCGCCGCCGGGTCGGTGGCCTCCACCTGCGCACCGTCCGCCAGCCGCCAGATCGCGACCTGTGTCCCCGCCGCCGCGCTCTCCGCGGTCAGCGCTCCGGCCCCGGCCGCCTTGGCCAGTCCGGCGAGGTCGTTCAGCTGCGGGTAGGAGTGTTCGAGGACCCAGCGGATCCGGCCCGCATCCCCGTTGCCGGCGAGCAGGCTGCCGTTCCAGCCGGTCTCCGTGTACCGGGTCTGCGGCAGGGCGTTGCCCGTCACGCCGACCCCGTAGGTCTGGAGCATCCCGCCGCCGTCGACCCGCATCTCGTACAGCCCGGCGGGAATCTGCCGGACCGACCCGTCCTGGCCGCGCAGGACCGCCTGCCCGTACGTCTTGAGCCCGTCCAGCACGGCGCTGGCGCCCTCGCGCGTCCGGGGCGCGGTTCCGGTGTCGGCGGCCGCCCGCGCGCCGGGGGCGGCGGCCAGGGCCGCGGCCAGCAGCGCGGCCGCGAGCGGCCGCCGCCCGGTACCCCGCGGGGCCGACGGACGAACGGATTCCGGAACCGGTCCGGTGAGCGGAACAGGTACCGAACCAGGTACCGGACCGGGAACGGAATCAGGAGCGGAGGATGCGGGAACGGCAATCGACACAGTCTTCCCCTTCGGGCCGGCAGCGGCCCAGGTGCCCGTGAGTACCGGGGAATCCTAACCGCCTCGAACACTCAGACCACCGCCGCCTTCTGAGTGGCCATCAGCGGGGGGTCCGCCTTGACGACCCGGCGGAACGCCGCCGTCCCCCGGTTCAGGTCGTGTCCGATGGCGGTCGCGTCGATCTCCGCCGAGAACCACCGGTTGCCCTCGCCGTCGGGTGGGTCCTCCCGCACCCGCAGCCTCCCGTGCACCACCAGCGGCTCCCCCACCGCGACGGACCCGGCCAGGTTCACCGCGAGGGTGCGCCGCGCCCACACGGTGTAGAAGCTGGTGGACCCGTCCGTCCAGGCGTCCCTGCGCCGGTCGAAGTACCGCGGGGTGACCGCGAACCGGAACCTCGCCGACGGCCCGTTCACCGTCTCCTTGTAGTCGATCTGCGTGGCCACGTGGCCGACCAGCGTCACCAGGGTGTCGTTCATCCCGGCAGCCCTCCCCCGTTTCCCTGCCCGCGTCCGCATCCGCGTCCGTCCCCGCACGGACCGTCCGCACGGGGTACGCACCATGCTGGCGGGACCCCCGGGTTCCCGCTCCGGCCTGTGGACTACTCGCGGGTTGTGGACAACTTCGTCCCCCCTGCGGACACCGTCGCGTACTGCTCTCGCACCTCCCGGTAGCGCAACAGCTCCGCCGCCACCGGCTCCAGCACCCGGGCCCGCCCGCAGCCCGCCGCGGCCTGCCGCAGCCGGCGTTCCGCGTCCTGCCCGTACCGTCGCGCCGGGCCCCGGGCCGCGATCGAGCAGGCCCACTCCACCAGCGGCCCGCCGACGATGCCCGCCACCATCAGCAGCACCGGCGGCAGCAGGCGCGGTTCCAGCACCCCGGCGATCTGCCCGACCAGCCACAGCCCGCCGTAGATCTGCAGCAGGGTCATCGCCGCCTGGGCGAGCACCGCCGCCGGCCACCACGCCGGCCGCGGCGGCCTGACGCTCGGCACCGCGACCGCCGACCCCAGCGTCACCGCGATCTCGTCCAGCGCCTCCGGGAGCTGCTCGGCCCCGCGCACCGCGGTCTCCCGTACCGCCTGTGCCCAGGCGTCGGGCAGCCCGTCGGCCGCCGCGTCGGCGACCGTCCGTACGGCCTGCTCCACTCGCTGACGTGCGGTCACCTCCTCCTCGGCGGGCGGCTCCGCGGCCGCCGGACCGCGGCCGCCGATCACCGCCATTGCGGCCAGCCCGGCCAGCGTGCGCGGGGCGCGCCGGTTCTCGTACCACCGCCACAGCCGCAGCCACGGGGTGCCGCAGGCCTTCCCGGCGTTGCGGCGCCAGGCCCGCTCGGCGGCGAGCCCGGCCGCGTACGCGCCGACCGCCTCCGCGAGGCGGTCCTCGAACTCGGCGCGCGCCGCCTCCCCGATCTCCGGCCCGGGATGGCCGTCGGCCACGTACAGCGGACGCAGGCGCAGGGCGGCCCGGTCGACGTCGGCGGAGATCCGCCGGGTCGCGGCGCCCTTCTCCTGGGTGAACTGCGCCAGGAGGTCGCGGAGTTCCCCGACGCCCTCGCCGGTCAGCGCGGACAGCCCGAGGACGGTGGCTCCGGGTTCGTCGTGCTCGCCGAGGGCGATGCCGTCGTCGTCCAGGAGCCTCCGCAGGTCGTCCAGTACGAGATCGGCGGACTCGCCGGGCAGCCGGTCGACCTGGTTCAGGACGACGAAGGTCACCTCGGCGTGCCCGGCCAGCGGCCGCAGGTACCGCTCGTGCAGGACCGCGTCGGCGTACTTCTCGGGGTCGACGACCCAGACGACCGCGTCGACGAGGGCGAGCACCCGGTCGACGTGCTCGCGGTGGGCACCGACCGCGGAGTCCAGGTCCGGCAGGTCCACCAGGACCATCCCGCGCAGCGCTCCGGCCTCGGAGGTCTCGCGCGGCCGGCGGCGCAGCCGGCCGGGGATCTCCAGCCGGTCGAGCAGCCCGGCCGCACCGTCGGACCAGCTGCACGCGATGGGTGCGGCGGTCATCGGCCGGCGCAGTCCCGTCTCGGAGATCGGCACTCCCGCCAGTGCGTTGAAGAGCGTGGACTTGCCGCTTCCGGTGGCTCCGGCGATCGCGACGACGGTGTGCTGCGGTGACAGTCCGCGCCGGGCGGCCGCCTCGTCCAGCACCCGGCCGGCCTCGGCGAGGGTCTTGCCGTCGAGCCGGGTCCGCGAGAGTCCGACCAGTTGGCGCAGCGCTTCGAGGCGGGTGCGCAGGGCCTGCCCCTCGGGGCTGGGCGGCGGTGAGGGCGCCTTGCCCCCGTCGCTGCCGGCGCCGGAGACGGCACGGACGAGCGCGTCGTCACCCCCGTCGCCCCCGTCTCCCCCGTCCTCGGTGTCGGTCTCGCCGGCGCGGCGCGAGCGCGCGATGAAGCCGTCGTCCCAGCGGTCCTCGGTGCGGTCGGTCACGGTGGTCACCGCGTCACCTCTCCTTCTGCAGTAGGGACAGCGCGGCGATCAGCTCGGCCTGCGGTTCGGGCGTCACCTCGAGTGCCTCCAACGGGGCCAGCCTGCGGTCCCGTTCGGCGCGCAGCACCTGCTCCAGGTGTTCGGCGACCAGTTCACCGCCGCGGTCGCGCAGCCGTACGGCGGCCTGTACCCCGATCCGCTCGGCGAGCTTCTCCCCGGCGGGCCGGGCCCGTTTGCCGCCGAGGAGGGCGGCGACGAGCAGGGCGGCGACCCCGTCGGGGTCGGGCGCGGGCTGCTTGTCGAGCCGGGCGACCTCTTCCTCGGCGAGTTCCTCCAGCACCCGCCGCCAGTGCCGGACGGCCATGCCGATGCGTTCCGCCGCCTCGCGGTCGGGGCCGGGCAGCCGCACCGCCCCGGCGGCCGGTTCGCGCCGCCAGGCCTGGGCGATGCGCTCGTCGGCGGCGGCCACCGCGCACTGGAGCAGCGCGGCGAGCGACTCGGCGAGGGAGTCGAGCAGTTCGTCGGCGCTGGTGTCGAGGGGGTAGCCGCGCCAGCGGGTCAGGGCGTCCCCGGCCAGTACGGCGCCCTGGTCGAGGCGGCCCCGGACCCGCTTGCCCTCCCGCTTGTACGCGTCCTCCACGGCCGAGGTCAGCCGCACGGCGGCGGCGTGCTGGGCGGCGACGGCGGAGGCCAGCTCCGGCATCCGGCGCCCGAGGGAGTCCAGCGCGCCGAGCGCGGTCCGTCCGACGGCGTACTGCCGGGCGGCCGGGTCCTGGGCGTGGTGGGCGAGCCACGCGAACAGCGGGGCGACGGCGCTGGCCGGCAGCAGCCCGCCCCCACCGGCCGATTCGGGCAGTTCGGGCACCGTGAACCGCGGTACGTCGCCCAGCCCGGCCCGGGTGAGCAGGGCCCCGTACTGCCGCGAGACCTCGGCGAGCACCTGGTGCGGGACCCGGTCGAGAACGATGCCCAGGGTGGCCTTGTACTGCTTGGCGGTGCGCAGCAGGTGCCAGGGGACGGCGTCGGCGTACCGGGAGGCGGTGGTCACCATCACCCAGACGTCGGCGGCGCAGATGAGCTGGGCGGCGAGTGTCCGGTTCTCGACCACGAGGGAGTCGATGTCGGGGGCGTCGAGGATGGCGAGCCCGCGCGGCAGGCCGGCGACGGTCTCGATGCGCAGTTCGCGGGTGGCCGCGGTGTTCCCGTGCCCGCGGGGGGAGCCGCGGTGGGGTCCGGGGAGGGGGTCGTCCTCGCCGGGTGGGGCCCAGACGCGCATCAGGTCGGGCAGCACCCGCATGCCGGCGAACCAGTGGTGGTCATCCGGATGGCAGACGAGGACGGGGATCCGGGTGGTGGGGCGCAGTACGCCGGCCTCACTCACCTGGCGCCCCACGAGGGAGTTGACGAGAGTGGACTTACCGGCCCCGGTGGACCCGCCGACGACGGCGAGCGGGGGCGCCGGGGCCCCCTACCGCGGGGGACCGCGGTGTTCGGCGCGCGGCGCGAGCAGCTCGGCTCTGGTCTGGCGGGCGCGCGGGGCGCCGGGCAGGGGCAGCGGCAGACGCACGGACGCGACCCGGTCGCGCAGGGCGGACAGGGCATCGAGCAGCTGAGGCCGAACATCCAAGGTCACCACATGCGAAGAATGCCCAATTTAGGACCATTTTTGAAGCTTATACGTCCTCTGCGCGCCGACCGCGACTCCAGCCGGACCTTCTGGACACAGCGGACGAGTGGGGCGCAGGCATAACGAGTGCACAACACCAGGGGCGCCGCGGCGCAAAAGCGGTGCGAGAATCGCACCTGCCTGCGATTATCGGGACCGCTTCACCGAACCTCCACATCGTGGCACGCGGGTGAAGCAACCGGGACAAGGCAACCGGAGCCCTATCCTTGACCCGGCACGGACGACAGTCCCACCCCCACCCCGGGGCTCCAGGCCACCACGGCCACCTTCCGGCCCCCGTAGCTCAGTGGATAGAGCAGGTGCCTTCTAAGCACTTGGCCGCAGGTTCGAGTCCTGCCGGGGGCACTCTCCACGTCCCACCCCAAGCCCTCCCTCCGGGGAGGGCTTTCGTGCAGGTCAGGGACCATTTGGCGAGCGCGGGCGCGGAAAGCGGGCACGGCGGCCGCGCCGTTGCCGGCCCGCTCGGTCACCCGGACCGCAGGGGTGGGCCCGGACCGCGCACCGATGAGTTTTCCGCGCCGCGCCGGTCCGTACGCGTGGGACCGACTCACGGAAGGCTGGCGCCATGCGAAAACTGATCTACGGAATGAACCTGACCCTGGACGGCTACATCGCCGCGCCCGGCGACGACATCGGCTGGAGCGTGCCGAGCGACGAGCTGTTCCGGTTCTGGTCCGACCGGTTGCTGGCGACCGACCTGTCGCTGTACGGGCGCAAGCTGTGGCAGACGATGAGCTCCTACTGGCCGACCGGCGACCGGCGGCCCGACGCCACCCCGGCGGAGATCGAGTTCGCGCGCCGCTGGCGTGACATGTCGAAGGTGGTGTTCTCCTCGACGGTCGGCGAGGTCGACTGGAACACCCGTCTGGTCACCGGCGACGCGGTCGCCGAGATCACCCGGCTCAAGGCCGAGGACGGCGGCCCGATGGACATCGGCGGCGCGACGCTCGCCGGGGCGGCCATGCGGGCCGGGCTGATCGACGAGTACGTGCTGGCCACCGCGCCGGTCCTGGTGGGCGGCGGCACGCCGTTCTTCACCGCGCTGGACAACTGGGTGAACCTCAGCCTGGTGGAGACGCGGACGCTTCCCTGCGGCGTGATCCTGACCAGGTACGAGACGAGGCGCTGAACGCCCGCCCCGTGAGCACTCGGCCGCGGGTTCGGGCCCTGCCGGGGACACGGCGACCCCACCTACTCGGTGCGTGTTCGGTGCCGTTCGGGGGTGCCTGCGCGAGGATGGGGGGATGACGGACGGATCCCGGGACCGGGCGCGGTCGTTCAGCTCCGCGGCGCAGCGCTACGCCGAGCACCGGCCCTCGTACCCGGACGCGCTCCTCGATGCCGTCGAGGAGCTCGCCGGGTTCGCGCTGGCCGGGGCGCGCGTCGCCGACGTGGGGGCCGGGACCGGGATCGCGACCGCCCTGCTGCACGCCCGCGGGGCGCGGGTGGTCGCCGTCGAGCCGGGCGCGGGAATGGCCGCGGAGCTGCGCCGGCGCAACCCGCACGTGCCCCTCGTGCGCGGGGACGGGGACCGGCTGCCGTTCGCCTCCGGTTCCCTCGACCTCCTCACGTACGCGCAGTCCTGGCACTGGACCGACCCGGCGCACTCCGTGCCCGAGGCCCTGCGCGTGCTGCGGCCCGGCGGGGCGCTGGCCGTCTGGTCCAACGACCCGGACACCGGCGTCGGGTGGATCGCCGACCAGCAGGCGCGCATCGAGAAGAGCTTCGGCCCGGGCTGGTACATCAACGACCATCCCCGGTCACAGGGCGGCCTGGAGTTCACCACCCGGCTGCTGCGCTGGTCGCGCCGGATCCCGGTCGAGGCGCACCTCGCCAAGCTGGCGACGCACTCGCTCTTCCTGATCGGCGCGCCGGGTACCGGCGAGTTCCTCGCCGCCGAACGCGTCCGGCTCCGCGCGCTGTTCCCGGGGGGAACGGTCGAGGAGCACTACGTGGTGGACCTCAGGCTCGCCCCGGCGCCGGGGTCCTAGGCGGCGGGCGCGCCCTGCGGGACGTCCTGCGGGGTGTCCTGCGGCGCGACGCCGAAGGCCTTGACGGCCTGGTAGTAGGTCCAGGCCGTGCTGTCGCAGGAGCCCTTCTTCACACCCGAGTAGGCGGAGCAGACCCGCTTCAGGTCCGCGTAGAGGGCGTCGTCCAGGCGGGACTTGTTGGCCGGGAACACGCCCGCGGCCTTGTAGTTGCGGTAGCCGAAGTCGTGGCGGGCGCAGGACGTCTGGAAGGGGAACCCGAAGGGGTTGTCGGGCGAGGAGGAGCAGTAGTCCGTCGACCAGTCGAACCTGTACGCCGACCACTTGCCCTGGTCGCCGCGCGCCGCGACCCAGGCGTTGTAGCTGGCGGCGCTGGTCTGCGTCCAACTGCCCAGGACCTGCGGCTTGTCGGCCGGGACGGCCGACGCGGGGGACGCGACGGCGAGGACGACGGCCGCGGCCGCCGGTGCGAGGAGAGGAGCGAGACGACGACGCATGGCATTCCTCCGGGACGGGGGTGGGGGGCCGCGCCGGGTAACCCCCGGTACGGCGTCGGGTCCACCGTCGGGGCACGTCCTATCGCCGCCCCTCAACGCCGCTATAACGGCCGCTCAGGGGCCCGGGTCGCGGGGCGGTGAGGGGGAGGTCGCACATCGTGGCCGTAGTCGGACCGGCCCTCAGGTATGAGGCGCTATCAGACTTCCGGCAGACATCGGGTTCGTCCTGCGGAGGGACGCGCCGACGGGCTCCGCGGCCGAGACTGGATCACATGAACCGCCGTCCCCTCGTCATCGCCGCCACCACCGTGGGAGTCGTCGCCGCCGCGGCCCTCGCGCTGCCCAACCTCCCGCCCAACCCGCTGACCGACTCGATCAACGACCAGGTGTTCAAGGAGAAGAGCAAACACTTCGCGACCACCGCCGACGCGCCGACGCGCGGCAACCCGACCTTCACGCTGCCGTCCTGGGTGCCCAAGGACGCCACCGACATACGCATACGCGCGCGCACCAACGGCGAGGCCAGGCTGATCCGCTTCACGCTCGGAGCGACCCCGCTGGACGGCCCGCAGTGCACCGCCGGCGCGCCGAAGGACCTGGGCGGGCGGCGGCTGGACGCCAAGTGGTGGCCGCACGGCACGCGGGCCGAGGAGCGGCCCGACTGCCGGGACTTCTACCAGTACCAGGTCGCGGTCCGCGGCAAGCGGGTCTACGCCTGGACCGACGGCACCCCGTCACCGGGCGCGAAGACGGCGGACGGCGCCCCGGCACAGGCCCCCGCCCGCAGCCGCGGCTAGGGCCTGGCCCCGGTCCCGGGCGGTGAGGGCCTGGTCCTGGCCCCTGTCCTAGGCGGTGAGGGCGGAGGCGGTGGCCCGGGCGAAGGCTTCCGGGTTGTCGAGCATGATGTTGTGCCCGCAGTCCGGGACGGGGACCACGGACACCCCCGCGGCCTCCAGGGCCTGCGCTCCGGCGAGGGGTCCGTCGGCCGCGGGCAGCAGGTAGGTGCGCGGGACCTCCAGTTCCAGCAGCAGCTCGCGCATGGTCGGCATGGTGCCGGCCGCGAGGTGAACGGCGCTGCGGTGCAGGGCCGTACGGTCCGCCAGGCGCATGGTGGACCACCAGTGCGCGCCGACGCGGTCGCGCACCTCGGCCCAGCCGCCGGCCAGGAACTCCTCCTCGGTGTAGGAGGCGATCCCGCTGCTGCCTGCGGTGCGGGGAACGACCGGCACCGGGTCCAGGTTGGCGTCGACCAGCACCAGCCGGGAGACGAGGCGGGGGTGCCGGTGGGCGAGCACGACGGCCACGGCGCCGCCCATGCTGTGGGCGATCAGCTCGGCGCCGGTGACGTCCGCCGCGTCGAGGGCGGCGGCCAGGGTGTCGGCGTGCGCTTCCAGGGTGTACGGGAAGTCCTCGGGCCGGTCGCTGTGGCCGTGCCCCAGCAGGTCGACCATCAGGGAACGGCGGCCCGCCAGCAGCGGGTGCACGGCGCTCGCGGCGAAATAGGCGGGCGAGGTGGACCCCAGCCCGTGCACGTACACGCGGGCCGGCTCCTCCCCCGGCAGTTCCACCCAGCGGATGCGGTCATCTCCCGGTGTGACGGCGGCACTTCGCACCATGGGCTCCTTGATCGACGAGAGGACGGGAGGACGAGGGTAACCAGGGCGGCGGCGGGCCCCTCGACTACCCTCGTCGCGTGAGCACGCACGTGAACCGACTCGGCGAGGACTTCCCGCGGACCGGCCTGCCCCCGACGGGGACCGGCGTGGTGGTGTGGTCCCTGTACACCACCCTCGACGTGGTCGGCGGCCACCGGGTCGAGGACGCGCTCCCGGTCCTGGACGCCGACGAGCGGGACCGGGCCGGGCGGCTGCTGCGGGCCGCGGACCGGCACCGGTACCTCGCCTCCCACGTGGGGCTGCGGGTGCTGCTCGGCGGCTACCTCGGGACGGCCCCGCAGGAGGTGTCCCTGGTCCGGGAGGACTGCCCGTGCTGCGGAGCCCCGCACGGGCGGCCGGCGGTGGCGGGAGGCGCGGTGCAGTTCTCGCTCTCGCACAGCGACGACCTGGCGTACCTCGCGTTCGCGGCGGTGCCGGTCGGGGTCGACGTGGAGGCGCTGCCGAGCACGTCGGCGGTGGCGGACGTGATGAACGCCCTGCATCCGGCGGAGACCGCGGAGCTCGCCGCACTGCCCGCGGAGCGGCGGCCGCAGGCGCTGGCCCGGCTGTGGTCGCGCAAGGAGGCCTACTTCAAGGGCACGGGTACCGGCCTGGCCGAGGGCCTGGCCGAGCCGTACGTGGGTTCGGGCCCCGGCCCGGCCGCCGTCCCCGGCTGGGACCTCAGGGACCTCCCGGCCCCACCGGCGTACGCGGCGGCCCTGGCCCTGCGGCTCTGACCCCGCCCGCCGCGCCGGGGGGAAATCCCGGTCGCCGCAGGCCGTGCGCGCTTATCGTGGCCGCCATGGACATCCGCGCCGCCCGTACCGTCGCCGAACTCCAGGCCGCGGAGGGTCTCTTCGACGGCCCCGCCCCGCTCGACCGGTCCGAGCGCTTCCTCGCCGCGCCGGGACACCTGATGCTCATCGCCTATGTCGACGGCATCCCCGCCGGCATGGTCTCCGGGGTCGAGATGAGCCACCCCGACAAGGGCACCGAGATGTGCCTGTACGAGCTCTCCGTCGACGAGGGCTACCGGCGCCGCGGCATCGGCCGGGCCCTGACCCGGGCCCTCGCCGACGAGGCCAGGGCGCGCGGCTGTTACGGCATGTGGGTGGGGGTCGACACCGACAACGAGGCCGCGCTGGCCACGTACGCCTCCGCCGGAGCCCGCGACGAGGGCGTCTTCGCCATGCGCGGCTGGCCGCTGTCCGGCTAATCAGTCCGGCGGCGTGTCGTGCGGCCAGTCGGCGCACCCTCCGCGCGCCCGGCCCGCGGCTCGCCGAGCATCGGGCGCATGACCGCACTCACCGCGCTGCTTCCGGCCGCCGCCCTGCTGGCGGCGGCCACCGCCCTGCCGCCGCACCCCGTGCTCGCCGCCGCCGACCGGGCCGGCACCGCCACCGCCCCGTACGTCGTGGTCCTCAACGACACCACCTCCCGCGCCCCGACCCGCGCCGCGCTGGCCGCCGAGGCCACGGCTTCCGGTGACCGGGTCGGCGCCGTCTACGACACCGTCGTCAGCGGTTTCGCCGTCCGCACCACCGCCGCCCGCGCCGCCGCGCTCGCCGCCGACCCCCGGGTCGCCTGGGTGGAGCCGGACTCCGAGTTCCGGATCAGCGACGCGCAGAACCCGGCGCCCTGGCCCCTGGACCGGATCGACCAGAGCGAGCTCCCGCTCGACGGCTCGTACACGTACGCCGGCACCGCGACGGGGGTCACCGCATACGTCGTGGACACCGGGATCAACACCGCGCACCAGGAGTTCGGGGGCCGGGCCCGGAACGGCTACAACGGGGTGTTCATGGAGACCTCCGGTGACTGCAACGGCCACGGCACGCACGTCGCGGGAACGCTGGGCGGGGCGACGTACGGGGTCGCGAAGGGGGTGTCCCTCGTCGGGGTCAAGGTCGCCAACTGCAAGGGGTCGGCGAGCCTGACGTCCATCCTGGGCGGCCTGGAGTGGATGGTGAAGGACGCCGCCAAGGCTCCGGGAACCCCCGCCGTCGCCAACATGAGCATGGGCGGCACCCGCAGCTACTCCCTCGACGCGGCGGTGACCCGGGCCGTCGCCGCCGGGATCACGTTCACCGTGGCCGCCGGGAACGCCGCCGACGACGCCTGCACGGGTTCCCCCGCCGCCGTGCCGGCCGCGGTCACGGTCGGCGCGGCCGACGCCGCGGACCAGTGGGCTCCGTTCTCCAGTCACGGCCACTGCGTGGACCTGGCCGCGCCGGGCGTGGCCGTCACCTCGGCCTGGAAGGGCTCGACGACGGCCCTCGCCCGCGCCTCCGGCACCTCCATGGCCGCCCCGCACGCGGCGGGCGTCGCCGCTCTGGTCCTCGCCGAGGGCCTCGCGGCGGGCGGCCCCGCGAAGACCCCCGCGGAGGTCTCCGCCGCGCTGGTGCGGGACGCCGTGGCGGACCGCCTCACCGGCGTCCCGGCCGACACCGCGAACCTCCTCCTGCACGCCCCGGCGGCCGCCGGGCGCCGCCTCCTGCCGTAGCGCGAGACCCGGCGGCCGGCTGCCGGGTCAGACGTCTGCCGGCACCCCACCCATCCCATCCGCCCCGCACCCCGGAGGACCCGGCCTGATGGGACATCAATTTCTGTGTGCTTCGGGCGAAAGCAAGTCATTGACTTCTCAACACCGCGACGCGTCAATGTCGGCCACCGCACCGGCTCGGCCTCCCCCACACAGCGGGTGGGGGGAGGGGTTCGTCTGACGAAGGAGTCGCGACCCAGTGAGTACAACGTTCCGACGAAGAGTTCTGGCCGGGGCGGGCGCCCTGTCCCTCGCGCTGGCGGGCGGCGTCGTGGGCCTGACCGGCACCGCTCAGGCGGCGACCGTGACCACCCCCGTCTTCGAGAACTGCGATGCACCGGCTCCGCAGCCGGACGGTTCGGGCAACCAGAACTACACGATCACGGTGCCCGACGGGGCCAAGGCCGGCGATGTCGTGCCGATCACGATCGACCCTGGTGCGAGCCCGCTGATCCCCGGCTTCTCCGTCACGACGGTGAACACCACCAAGATCACCCTCAAGGTGGGGACGACCACCCAGGTGGTCACCAGCCCGCCCGAGACCGTCAGTGTCGTCGCCGGCACCCCGCTCGACCCGAAGGCCTTCTCCGGAACCATCAAGATCCCGGACGGCACGGAGGGCACCAAGGTCGACGTCAGACTCGACCTGGCGGTGACCGACGCGGACCTCAGCGGTTCCGTGTTCACCACCACCTGCACCCCCGCGCCCCGGCCCAGCGCCATCCTGGGTTCGGTCGCGGTCGAGGCCCTGCCGAAGGACCCGGTCACCACGAAGCTGACGCCCAACAGCGGCAAGGCCGGCACGGCCGTCGTCGTCAACGGCGCGAACTTCCCGGCCGGCCCGGTCACCTGTTCCGCCCTCCTCGCGGGTGCGGCGACCGGTGACACCGGCACCGGCACGGCGGACGCGACCGGCGCCGCCACCTGCAACATCACCGTCAGCAAGAAGGCCGACGCCATCAAGATCGACGGCTCGGTCACCCCGTACAAGTCCTTCGTGTACCTGGAGGACCAGGCGGGCGTGAAGAACCCGGTCGACATCGAGGTCCTCCCCGGCCCGCTGGCGCTCGGCCCGAAGGACGGCCAGCCGGCCGTCGCCTTCCCCTCGGTCACCATCAACGGCAAGGCCCAGTCGGTGGTCGGCGTGTTCAACGCCGCGACCGTCCAGGACTTCCGCGGCGGCTCGCTCGGCTGGGACGTGACGGCCACCCGTACGCCGTTCCTGAACCAGGCGACCGGCCATTCGATGGCGAAGGCGCAGATCGGCATCCAGCCGTCCTGCACCGTGACCAACCCGGACAGCCCGAGCACCTGCACCGCGGGCACCCCCGGCGCGATCTCCGAGACCCCGATGAAGGTGGCCTCGCAGGCCGCCGGCGGGGACGAGCTGACCGGTGGTGAGTTCGCCGTCGGCGGCGCCGGGATGATCCAGCTCCCGCCGTTCATGTTCGCCGACACCTACCAGACGGTCGTCACCTTCTCGATCGCCTGATCCGGCACGAGCAGCGCAACCCCGGGTGGGGGGGGGGGGGCCGCGCGGGGCCCCCCCCCGGCCGGGGGGGCCCCTCTTGCCTGTCACGAGACGTCGTGTCAGACGCCCATCAGGTCGCAGACGAAGATCAGCGTCTCGCCCGGCTTGATGGCCGGGGTCGGGCTCTGGTCGCCGTACGCGAGGTGCGCCGGGATCGTCAGCTTGCGGCGGCCGCCGACCTTCATGCCCTGGACACCCTGGTCCCAGCCCTTGATGACCTGGCCGATGCCCAGGATGAACTGCAGCGGGGTGCCGCGGTTCCAGGAGGCGTCGAACTCCTCGCCGGTCGAATAGGCCACGCCCACGTAGTGGACGGACACCTTGTTGCCGGCCGTGGCCTCGGCGCCGTCGCCGACCCAGATGTCCTCGATGACGAGGTCCGTCGGGACCGGGCCCTCGGGGAAGTCGATCTCGGGCTTCTCGAGCTGGTTGCTCACGGAACTGCTCCTCAAAACTGAATCAGGTCAACTGGGACAGTCTTACATCACGGCGAGGATGTCGAGGCTGAAGACCAGCGTCGAGTTCGCCGGGATGGTGCCCGTCTCCTTGTCGCCGAAGCCCTGGTCCGGCGGGATGACCAGCAGGATGCGGCTGCCGACCTTCTTGCCGAGCATGCCGTCCTTGAGGCCCTTGACCGAGAGCTGGTCCATCGGCCAGGTCACCGTCTGGTCCGTGGCGTACGTGCTTTCGAAGGTCTTGTCGTCCTTCCACGTCTTGCCGTTGAACTTGACGATGACGCTGTCGGTGTCCTTGACGGCCGGGCCGTCACCCTCCAGCACGTAGTTCGAGACCAGCTTGGCCGGCGGCGTGGTGTCCTTCGGAACGGTCACGGAGACTTCCTTGCCGTCCGTGTTCGTACCCACCTTCGGCAGGTCCTTGTCGTCCTGCGCGACCTCCTTGCCCGTGGCCGAGACCGGGACCGAGGTGCCCTTGACGATGTCCACGACGAAGACCAGCGTGGCGTTCGGCTTGATCTTGTCTCCGGAGCCCTGCGCGCCGTAACCGAGGTCCGGCGGGATCACGAGCTCCAGGCGGCTGCCGACCTTCTTGCCCTCCAGGCCCTGGTCCCAGCCCTTGATGACCATTCCGGCGCCGATGGTCACATCGAACGGCTTGCCCTTGCCGAAGCTCTGGTCGAACGGCTCCTTGCCGTCCCAGACCTGGCCGTAGTAGTTGACCTGGGCGACATCGCCCTTCTTCAGCACCGGGCCACTGCCCTCGCTGACGGTCACCACCTTCAGCTCCTTCGGCGGGTCGCCCTTGCCCTTGGACAGGGTCGGGGTCTCACCGAACTTGGCGCCCTTGGTGATCGCGGGCGCCCCGTTCTTCATCTCGGCGGAGTCGGAGCCGCTGTCGCCACAGGCTGCTGTCGACAGCAGCAGAAGGGGTACGACCAGCAGGCCGGCAAGTCGGCGCACGTGTTCCTCAGATCTCAGACGGCACGGTCGTCGCCACTCTAAGGCGTGGGCGGGGGGGGGGGCGGGTGACAGTCTGAGGGGGGGCCCCCGAGAAGTTAGGGCGGGCTAGCTCGCGGG
>NZ_JBHYVA010000128.1:0-15739 GCF_042750055.1 Streptomyces sp. NPDC059456 | reverse complement strand
CGGCCTGCCGAGTGGGGCCGGGGAGGTCCTCGTACGGGAGCCGGTCCACGCGCACGGCAGTCAGCTCTTCTACCGGGGCTGGAGCGGGTTGGGCGGCAGCGGAGGGTTCTTGTCCGGGTGCGCGGGGGCCGTTGTCGGGCGCCCCGTCGGCGGCGTGGAGGTAGGGGCAGCGGGCGGGCGTCGGTGGAACACGGGCGGCGTCATGGCGGCGAAGCTACCGGCGGCCGGCCTGCCGCCGCCGGGCATCGCAGGGATTGGCCGAGATCCTCCTCCGACGAGCGCCGATCTCTTGGGCCGTCCCGACCTCACAGCTGCCGGTCGGTGTGCGCACCGGCGTCGCGCCGCGGCCGGCGGCCGGCGGCCAGCGGCCAGCAGTCGGCGGTCGGCAGTCGGCAGCCACGGCACCGGCCGAGCGCGGCCGCCGACGGACCGTTCCTTCGACGCTGCGTGACCAACAGCGTGGGCATGGTCATCGGGGTGTGTGCCGTGCCCTGCGAACGTCTGGTCGCCGTCTCACGCAGGACTGGCGGTTGCGGCGTTCTTGATGAGTGCGGCGACCTCGGCGGGTTTGGACACGTACACGGCGTGGCTGGCGGCGGTCTCGATCACGGTCGCGCCGACTCGTTCGGCCATGGTGCGCTGGGCCGGGGGCGGGATCATGCGGTCGTCGGCGGCGACCAGGTAGAAGCTCGGCTTGCTGCGCCAGGCCGGCTCGCTGACCGCACCGCTGAGGGCGTCGGGGCCCCAGGGGACTTGGGAGTCGGCCAGGAAGCGGGCCTCGTCGGGGGGCAGGTCCGCGGCGAAGGCCGCCGCGAACGCGGCCCGGTCGAGGAAGAGGAACCCGTCGGGGGAGGACACGATCGGCGGTACGGGGGCTCCCGGGGGCGGGTCGGCGATGAGCGTGCTGACGGACTCGCCCTTGTCGGGAGCGAACGCGGCCACGTAGACGAGGGCGCTCACGTTCGGGTGGTTGCCGGCTTCGGAGATCACCGCGCCGCCGTAGGAGTGTCCGACCAGGACAGTCGGACCGTCCTGGGTATCCAGGGCTCGCCGGGTCGCGGCGACGTCGCCGTCGAGGGAGAGCGTGGGGTTCTGGACAACGGTGACGGTGTAGCCCTCCGCGCGGAGCAGGTCGTAGACCCCCCTCCAGCCCGATCCGTCGACGAACCCGCCATGGACGAGAACCACGTTCCTTGCTTCCACAGTGCTGCTCACGATGTGCCGGCTCCTTCGATCGATGGAGTGTCTGGCCATTCCGTGCTGTGCTGCGCCAGGTGTCGGGCGACTGGGGGCTGACCGCATGAACGGCGGGTGCCGACGTCCCGACCCTGCAATGTGACGCCGCGATGATATGGGGCTGAGCGGTGCGGGGGCGGGTGCTCACCCGAAGTGGTGGTGCGTCCTCCGCATGCGGCGCGCCATGGCCCTCAATGAGTCGGCGATGATCCAGGTGGTGATGAAGAGGCCGACGATGAGGCAGCCGATGATGTCGAGGCTGTTCTCAGTGGGCCGAGCGCTGCGGGGCGCTTGCCACCCCTGACTCCCGGCCGCTGAGCGTGGCGTCCAGAGTCTCCTGGGCCATGCGCATCGCTTCGGCGTACTTCGGCTCGGACATGCGTTCCCAGGCCGGGTCCGGTGCGACGTCCTCGACCCGGCTCATCACCCACCAGATGTTGCCGAACGGATCCCGTACCCGGCCGCCTCGGTCCCCCCACGCGCTGTCAGTGGCCTCGGTGATCACCTGCGCCCCGTGCAGGACCGCGGCCGCCATGGCGGCGTCGGCGTCCGGGACGTAGACCCGCAGGAGCGAGGGCATCACCGGCCAGTCGGGCCGTCGGTCGAAGGCCAGCACGACCGTGTCGCCGACGCGGATCTCGCCGTGGCCGATGGTGCCGTCCTCGACCGGCACCCGTGCAAGTTCTTCGCCGTCGAACGCGCCCGTGATGAAGTCGAGCAGTGCGCCGGTGTCGTCGGTGACCACCCACGGTGCAACGCTGGTGTAGCCCTCGGGTGCGGTGTGACTCATCAGTCCCGTCCTCTCTGCTCTGTTCTGTGATTTCTCGCGATGTGACGACCGTAGGACCCAACTAGGACAGCTGTGGACCTATATCCCGCGCGAGCCGGCACAACTGCCCGGCGACTTCGCGGAGCACTGGTCGCAGGCTCCGGCCCGGCATGTCGGAAGAGTCGGAGCCCGGGGCCCGCGACGGGGGAATGCGAGCAGGGCGGCGATGTGCGGCGGCATGGGTTCGGTTCTCGTGCCGGTGTCGTCGGTGGCATCCCGTACTTGTCCTCAACCGGACTTGAGGTCATATGTTTTGCGTGGGCCCGCACCGGGTGCGGGCTCCGAACCGAAGTACCCTGAAAGGGAGATGCCGTGATGACCCAGCAGATGTCCGATGCCGAACTCGCCGGGCAGCCAGCCGCGTACTGGACCGGTGTCGCCTACGAGGCGCTCATCGCGTTTACCCGGGCCCAGCAGGCTTCAAGGGGTTACACCCAGCCCCAGTTCTGGTTGTTGCGCAACCTGTCGGAGAACGACATCTCGCCCGATGGCGAGGGGATGACCCTGTCCGAGCTGCGGGAGGCCATGGCTTCCTACATCCGGCCCGAGGACGATCTGGCGGCGGAGGCCGCGATACTCCTGGAGCGCGGCTGGCTGACCCGGGACGGTAAGGACCGGCTGTGGCTCACCGAGGTGGGGGAACAGGCCCGCGTCGACCTCGCGCGCAATGCTCCCGCCATCCGCGCCGCCCTGCACGAGGGCATCGACGACGCGGACTACGTCACCACGGTGAAAGTGCTTCAGCAACTGATCCGCAACGCGGGCGGGGCCGCCGCCTGACGGACCGATGGCACGGGCGGCCGGGGCGGGTCCCAGTCACCTGCGGCAGGGGGCGGTCGGCTCACCTGGTGCCGAGCAGACCGGCCCGGTCCCGCAGCCCGAGTGTGTCGATCCGCCACAGTCGTACCGTCTCGTCCAGCGACGTCGTGGCCAACGTGAGCCCGTCGGGGCTGAAGGCGATGTCCGTGATCAGTTTGACGTGACCGGAGTGGGCCGGGCCGATGGGCAGTCCGTCCGCGGTGTTCCACAGCCGGATCTGCTGCAGGTCCGGACCCGACGTCGTCGCGAGCACGCGCCCGTCCGGGCTGAAGCGGGCCACGGCGTCATCGCTCGGGCTCAGCGACGAGTCGGGTTCGGTGTCGGCCAACGGGCTGCCGATCCTGCGGCCCTTGGCCGTGTCCCACAGCTGGAGATCGGAGTAGCCGCGGGTCACCGCCTTGCTCCCGTCCGGACTGAGCAGGACGGTACTCACGCCGGCATCACCGGTCTGCAGGGTGCTCGTGATCCGGCCGTCGCTCGTGTCCCGTACTTCGACCTTCTTCCCGTCCGTCGTGACCGCCGCCAGGACGCGCGAGTCGGCGCTGAAGAAGACGTCGGTATTGTGCACGGCCCCGTCGTCGCCGATCGGACGGCCATCGGACACCCGCCACAGCTGCATCCGGGAGCTCTGGTTCATGGTGGCCACGAAGCGTCCGTCGGGACTGAGGACGGCGGACGACACCCCCTGTGCGCCGGGACCGGTCAGTCGGCAGACCGTCTGCCGGTCCACGGCGTTGCGCACGGTCACACCGTCGCCCTCCCTCTCGATGACGAACAGGCTCATGCGGCCGTCCGTCACTCCTATGCGAACGGTGTGGTCTCCGCCGACGGGTTTGGTCAGCGGGTCTCCGGGGCCGGGCTTCCACAGCTGGAAGTAGGTCAAGGGCTGCTCGATGGTTCCCGTCCGTCCCGTGGTGACGACAGCGCGCCCCTGGTCTGCGAAGACCACCTCATCGAGCGCCCCAGGGGCCTCCATACGTGCGAGGCGGTGCCCGTCGTCGACGCTCCGCATCTCCACGTACGACGTGCCGCTGCCGATCAGGCGCCACAGCGAGCCACCCTCCACGACGGCCAGGGTCCGCCCGTCGGGGCTGAACACGACGCGTGCGGGTCCCTCGTGGAATCCACCGAGTACGGCCGTGGACGTGTCCGTTGGGCGGCCGACGAACGGCGTCGCCAGCGCCACGACCGCGAGCGCTGAACAGGCGAGCGCCACGGCCCGGCCACGTGTCCCGATCCGCCTGGCCTCCGTACCGGCAACGACTCCGCGTTCGGCGGTCTGCTGCCCGTCCCGCGCCGCACCGCTCACCAGGTACTCCTGCAGCCGTGCGTGGCGGAACTGGTACGCGTCTCCCGACTGCCGCAGCAGCCCGCGGTTGCGCGCGTCGCGCAGGAACGCCATGAACCGCAGGGGCAGCCGGCCCTGGAACGCCAGGTAGACGAGCATGAGCAGGAAGCGCGGATAGGCCCTCGTCATGAGCGCGGCGAAGGCGAAGCCCGTACCCAGGACCAGGGACGACAGGACGGGGACGAGCACCACCTTGGCGCTGTGGTCCATGTCGCCGTTCGGCCTGACGGCGATGGCGTGCCCGAACATCACGCGTGCGACGCCCGCCGGGTCGAAGTGGTCGGGCCACCCGGGCCATCCGCTGAGGGACAGCCCGCCGATCTGCCCGGCCAGCACGCCCAGCAGGACCAGGGGCCAAACCAGCAGCGCGACCACCAGTCCCGCGCTCCCCGCGCCGACGGCGGATGCCCGCCGGTCCTCCGCCAGGGACAGGTCCGGCGTCGCCTGGGCCGCGGCGAGGGGCGTCGCATCGAGCCAGTGGCGGGTCGCCAGGCCCAGCCCCACCACACAGGCGAAGGCCGTGCAGCCGCCGATCAGGTCGGCGTAGTTCAGGTAGACGGAGAGCGGCTGCTCGTCGATCGCCAGGATGAGCGCGAACGTGGCCGGCAGCGGGACCGTCAGGACCATGGTGAGCACGAAGCCCTTGAGGAATCCGCGGCGCAGCCGCTCCAGCGATCCGGACCGGCGCCAGGACAGGCGCCTGGGCTGTCGTTGGGGAGACGCGAGCAGGGCGACCGCCACCACCGCCGTGCCGATCCCGACGAGCAGGCCGCCGATCCCGAGGGCAGGCAGCGCCTCCCGGTTCGAGGCCAGGCCGGACCCGACCACCGCGATACCCGCCATGCTCATGCCGAGAGCGAGTGCCCCGGCCGGCACGGCCCACATGGGGAGCAGCCGGCCCGACATCCGCCACCAGACCAGTTCGCGCTCGCCGTGGCGGTGCATGTACCGGGCGAGGTAGGTCAGCAGGCGGCGGGCGGTCTCGGCGTCCCACTGCGGACCGCGATCCACCGTGGTGTGCGGTGGAGCCACGACAGCCGGCGCCCCTGCGGCACCGGGGAGCGTCAACGGCCGTCCCGCGCGCGGGACAGCGGCCGGGTCGGAAGGGGCGACCGGTGCGCCGGACGGCAGCCGGTCCGGTGCGTAGGCGGCATCGATCACCCGGGAGGAGAGGTGGTCCTCGATGGTGTTCCGGGAGGAGAACCGTACGGGGTCGAGCAGTTCGGCCGGGTCCCCGCCGCACCGCGCGTACACCATGCGGGCCATCGAGATCATCAGCGGTGTGCTCAGCGCCCGGTGGAGCGGGGTGTCTGACTCCGTGCGCAGGTGGTGTACGACGCTGTCCCACGAGGTGCCGTCCGGCCAGTCGGCGCTCTCCAGGTAGGACACGGTGTCCTCGACCCCGACCGGACGCACCTCCACCACGGGCGCGCGGTGCAGCACCGGGGATCCGCCGGCGATCACGCCCGCGTACTCGGCCGACCGGCAGGTCACCACCACGGGCCGGTGCTCACCGGTGAACCGGTTGACGGACCCCACCGCCTCGCGCCGCGCCGACTCGGGGATCTCGTCGAGGCCGTCGAGTACCGGCAGGAGCAGGCCCCGTTCCAGCAGCCGGCGGGGGATCTCCGGACGTCCTGCGTAGTAGGTGGCGGCCAGGGTCTCGACCACCCAGCCGTCCAGCGACTGCACCACCGGGTCCCAGGCACCGACGGACATCAGGACCGGTACGGGGTCGCCGGGCTCTCGGCGTCCGAGCAGGCCCAGGGTCAGCAGCATCGCGAGTACGGTCTTCCCTGCGCCCGGCTCGCCGAGCACCACCAGCCGGCCGCTGGGGATCCGCCCGAACTCCGCGCCGAGGGCGGTGATCGCAGCGTCGAGGCCGCCGTCCAGCCTGCCTTCGGTGGTGACCCGCGTGATCCGTCCGGCCCCGTTGCCGCCGAACACCGCGTCCGGGCTGGCGGCCACGGCCCGGCTGGTCGCGGACCACGTCAGCGGCACCACCCGAGGGTCCCGCAGGCTCCGGGCCCTGGCCTCCTCCCGCCACTGCCCTTCGACGGTCCGGGCCAGGTCGTCCGCCTCGGCCGCCGGCTCCGGGGGCGGAACGGGTTGCGGATGCAGCAGCCGCTCGGCGAACGGCAGTATGAGCGCCACGAGGGCCAGGAACCAGGCCCCGATCGTGGCGAAGTCGGAGCTCGGACCGGTACCGGCCCACAACATCCACACCGCCGAGGCCGCCGTGACGGCGCTCAGCGACCACAGCACGTACCTCGTGAAACCCGGCCCCCGCCGCATCAGCACACTCCCCACCCGGCCCGCTCGCCCCGGCGGACTCCCAGCCGTTCCGGCCGCCCTCGCGGCCCCCGGAAATCTGGATTCTCGACGAGCGGGAGGTACGGCGCAGGCGCTGTTACAGAGCTGAGACGACCGGGTCGCAACGGGCTCGGGTTCCGGGTGGACAGGCGCAGGGGAGTGCAGCAGCGCCAGGGGTCCGCCACTTCGACCAGCGCCGGTCCTTCGCGGCGACCGGGGGAGTGAGCCGGCGTGGTCCGGCCGCCGCCGAAAACGAGTTGGGCGGGGAGCGGACGCCGAGTAGTGTGCGGGACACCGTGACAGGAAGCGAGGAGGTGGGACCCGTGAACGTTGTATCGAGGTGGGTGCTCCCTCCTTCCCTCACGGTGTTCGACTGACACAGGTGTCGTCGGGAGCGCCTCAACAAGGCACTTCTGAAAGGGCGACAACCTGTGAACTCCGTGAAGGTCACACGCGTCACCGAGACGCAGTGGCAGGCCGTGGAGGACGGTCTGATCGTGGGCCACGGCGACGTTTCGATCCGTTCCGACGGGCGACTGTTCGTCAGTGTCGACGTGTGGCGGGAGACGGCCTTCGACCGGCTCGCCGCCGTCATGGTGGCGGACCTGCCGGCCCCGCTCCACACCCTCGTCGGCGCGGCCGACCCGGACCTGAAGTCCCGTTGGGAGAGCGTCGGCTTCACCGTCGGACGCCGTGAGCGGGAGTACGTCGTGCCCACCGACCCCGCCGTCACCGGCCTCGGCACCGTGCCACCGCCTCCAGGGCTGGTGGTCCTTCCCGGTGTCGAAGTGGATCCGGGACGGCTGCGCGCGCTGGACCACGAGATCCGGGAGGAGGTCGACGCCACCGTCGGCTGGCGGACCATGCCGGCCGAGGTGGTGCCGAGTCCCGCCGGTCCGAAGCCCCTGGACCTGGCCACGTACGCCGTGGCGGCAAGGAACGGCCGCTACGTGGGACTGATCCGGGTGGTGCCGATCCGCCGACGGGCCCGGATCGGACTCATCGCCGTGCGGGCCGACCACCGACGCCGCGGCGTCGGGCGCGCGCTCCTGGCCCACGCGCTGGTCTCGATGCACCGCAACGGCATCGCGTCGGCATGGGCCGAAGTGGACGAGTCCAACACCGCCGGCATCGCACTGCTCGAAGGGGCCGCCACCCGGCGAACCGGCGACTGCCTGGAACTGGTCCGCAGCTGACCACCGACCTGGGCAACGCGCCCCACCCGGAATCATGAAGTGAAAGAACGAGGGAGAGACCTTGCCAAGAACAGCCAAGGGCCTGGAAGTCGAAGGCACCGTCGTCGAGTGCCTGCGGAACGCAACCTTCAAGGTGCAGCTCCAGAACGGGCACCAGGCACTCGCGCACATCAGCGGGAAGATCCGGAAGAACTACATCAGGATCCTCCCGGAAGACCGCGTGCTCGTGGAACTGAGCCCGTACGACCTGACCCGCGGCAGGATCATCTACCGATACCGCACCTGAGCGGAGAAGCGGGGGGGGGGGGGGCGCCGCGGCCGCCGACGGCCCCGCCCCCCGCCCCGCCGGGGGCCCGGGGGGGGGGCCCCGGACCCGGAACCCGCGGGCAGCCGGTCGCGCAGCTGGGTCCAGACCGCGTCCGGGCACGGGCCCTGGGGCCGGGACTTCAGGAACCTGCGGTACGGCACGATCCGCGGCACGCGGCCGATCTCCACCCAGTGGGGACGGCCCGATACCTCGTCCCAGCCGTGGTTGGGGATCCGGATGTGGTCGCGCCGGCCGTCCTTGTCCTTGCTGGTGATCTGGGCGACCTGCGCGCGGCCCGACCCGGTGGTGAGGACCACGCAGTAGTGCCGCAGCTGCCGCTCCGGATCCTCCCGCAGCGGGACCATGGCCAGCCAGACCTCGCCCGGCCGCGGTCGTGCGCCGATCGCCTTGTCCCAGCGGCGCACGCCCAGGAAGACGAGGAGCGCCGCACCCCCGGCGGCACAGGCCGCGGCGCCCGCCCGGACGTTCCAGGGCGCTCCGGCCAGCCGGTCCTCGACGGAGGCGGCCGCCGCGGCGCCGGCGGCGAGCAGCAGGGCCACCCGGAGGAGGAACATCCACCACGCGACGCGCGCGCCCCGGCCCGCCACCGCGACGAGGACGCAGGCCACCACGACCGGGACGCCGTGGACGACGGCCCACCGGCCCGCGCCCTCCACCACGACCGGCGGGGCCAGCCGGGCCATCAGGTCGGGCAGCAGCACGGGCAGCGCGAGCAGGACCCCGACCAGCGCCACCCCGTTGAGCAGCAGGTAACCCGCGCAGCCGAGGCCCGCACAGGAGGTGTTCTTGCGACGCGCCACCGTTCTCCCCCCACCTCGTCCGCCTGCCGCTCCACGAGCGCCGAAGCCACCGGATCGCCCGCCGCGGCCACCGCGAACAGCACCGGCACCAGCTCGTGGGTCCGCCGCTGCGCCAGGGCCCCCAGGTGCAGCGCTTCGATCAGCTCGGCCATCGAAGCGAGCCCGAAGTGCGCCGGCAGCGCCGCCGCCAGCTCCGTCGGGCCACCGCGGCCGTCCTCGGCCCGCGCCGCCCACCACAGGGCCTCCGCGGCCAGCCCGCCCCCGCCGCCCCAGTCCCCCGAGAGCTGGCCGAGGGCCGGGAAGCGGGCCGTGCGCCCGTCGGGCAGCATCCCCACGCAGTTGATGCCGGCCCCGCACACCACCGCGACCCCGCGCGGCGGCCCGTCCCCGGAGAGCCCGGCCCGCAGGATCGCGAAGGTGTCGTTGTACACGGCAGTGGCCCCACCCCAGCCCCGCGCGCCGATCGCCTCGGCGAGCTGCCGTTCCTCCACCGGGAGATCGGCGTTGGCCAGGCACGCCGAGACCCGGCCGGCGTACGGCGCACCGGGCGCCGGCCGGGACACCGCGGCCGCCTCGGCCGCCTCCGCGACCGCCCGCTCCAGCACGTCGAGCGCCGCCCCGACACCGGTGCGCTGCGGCTGGAAGCCGTCGGAGCGCCCGGTGCCGAGGACCGTGCCGTCCGCGGCGATCAGCGCCGCGTCCGTCTTGCTGTTGCCCGCGTCGATGGCCAGGACGGCGGCCCGGGAGGGCCGCTCCGCCCGGGCGTCACCGGTCACGCCCATGGCAGGTGCTCCTTGTTGTGCGCGAGGAGCCGGTCGGTCAGCCCCTCGGCGAGGTCGAACTGGCCCACCAGCGGGTGCGCCAGCAGCGCCTTGAAGACCCGCTCGCGGCCGCCCCGTACGGCCGCGTCGAGCGCCAGGTCCTCGTACGCCGTGACCTGCGCGACCAGTCCGGCGTACAGCGGGTCCAGCCTCGGCGCGGCCAGCGGCACCGGACCGGAGCGGTCCACCCGGGCCTGCACCTCCACCACCGCGTCGTCCGGGAGGAACGGCAGGGTGCCGCGGTTGAGCGTGTTGACGACCTGCACGGCTCCCGTCCCGTCGCCCAGCAGGGCGGCCGCCAGGTCCACGGCCGCCTCCGAGTAGAAGGCCCCGCCCCGCTTGGCCAGCAGCGCCGGCTTCTCGTCCAGCGCCGGATCGGCGTACAGGCCGAGCAGCTCCTTCTCCATGGCGGCCACCTCGGCGGCCCGCGAGGGCTTCGTGGCCAGCTCGCGCACCACGGCGTCGTGCGCGTAGAAGTACCGCAGGTAGTACGAGGGGACGACGCCGAGGCGGTCCAGCACCGCGCGGGGCAGCCGCAGGTCCTCGGCGACGGCCGCGCCGTGCCCGGCGAGCAGCCCGGGCAGCAGGTCCTCGCCGTCGGGGCCGCCCCTGCGCACCCCCAGCTCCCAGGTGAGGTGGTTGAGCCCCACGTGGTCGAGGTGGATGTCGGCCGGGGCCAGGTCCAGCAGCGCCGCGAACTTCCGCTGGAAGCCGATGGCGACGTTGCACAGGCCGACGGCCTTGTGCCCGGCCCGCAGCAGGGCGCGGGTGACGATCCCGACCGGGTTGGTGAAGTCGATGATCCAGGCGTCGGGACTGGCCCGCCGGACCCGCTCGGCGATGTCCAGCACCACCGGTACGGTCCGCAGCGCCTTGGCGAGCCCGCCCGCGCCGGTGGTCTCCTGGCCGACGCAGCCGCACTCCAGCGGCCACGTCTCGTCCCGGAGCCTGGCCGCCTGTCCGCCGACGCGCAGCTGGACCAGGACCGCGTCGGCCCCCTCGACGCCCGCGTCGAGATCGGCGGTGGTGGTGACCCGCCCCGGATGCCCCTGCCGGGCGAAGATCCTCCGGGCCAGTGCGCCGATCAGCTCCAGCCGCTCGGTCGCGGGGTCGATCAGCACCAGTTCGCCGACAGGCAGGGTGTCGCGCAGCCGTGCGAAGCCGTCGATCAACTCGGGGGTGTAGGTGGAACCGCCACCCACCACTGCGAGTTTCATGGGCACTAGCCTTTCACTCCGGTCAGGGTGACGCCCTCGACGAACGCCTTCTGGGCGAAGAAGAAGAGGACGATCACCGGCGCCATGACCAGCACGGTCGCGGCCATGGTGAGGTTCCAGTTGGTGTGGTGCGCGCCCTTGAAGGACTCCAGTCCGTAACTGAGCGTCCAGGCGGCGGGGTTGTCCGAGGCGTAGATCTGCGGGCCGAAGTAGTCGTTCCAGGCGCAGAAGAACTGGAACAGCGCCACGGCGGCGATGCCGGGCCTGGCCATCGGCACGACGACGCGCAGCAGGGTGCGCAGCTCGCCGCAGCCGTCGACCCTGGCCGCGTCGAGGTACTCGTCGGGGATCGTCAGGAGGAACTGGCGGAGCAGGAAGATGGAGAAGGCGTCGCCGAACGCCATCGGGACGATCAGCGGCCACAGGGTTCCGGACAGGTCGAGCTGCTTGGCCCAGAACAGGTACATCGGGATGACCACCACCTGGGGCGGCAGCATCATCGCGGCGATCACCAGCAGCAGCGCCGGCCGCCGTCCGCGGAAGCGGAACTTGGCGAGCGCGTACGCGACGGGGACCGAGGAGACCACGGTCAGCAGTGTGCCCAGCCCGGCGTACAGGAGCGTGTTGCGCCACCAGGTCAGAAAGCCGGGTGTGTGCCACACCTTGGCGTAGTTGCCCCATTCCCAGGTGTCGGGCACCAGGTCGCGGGTCAGCGCCTGCTGGTCGCTCATCAGGGAGGTCAGGAAGAGGAAGACGAACGGGAGGACGAAGAACAGGGCGGCGGCGACGCCGAGGGCGTGCACGCCGATCCAGTGCAGGAGGGCCCGGCGGCGGGCGCTGCCACTGCCGCCGCGGCCGCTCGTGCCGCGGCCGCCGGCGGCGCCCCGCGGCGCCGGGGCCGTCCGGGGCTTCCCGCCCTTCCCGCTTTTCCTGCCGGTCCTGCCGGTTCCGGTCGTCGTGTCGGTCAGCTGGGCCATGTCAGTCACCGGATCCGATCAGTCCGCCACGGCGGCGCATCAGCAGTGCGGTGAACGCCATGGAGAGGGCGAAGAGGACCAGCGCGACGACGCACGCGCTGCCGTAGTCGAAGCGCTGGAAGCCGACGTTGTAGATGACCTGGGGGAGGGTCAGCGTGGACTTGTCGGGGTAGCCCGGCTCGAACTGCTGCCCCGAGCCGCCGATGACACCCGCGGCGACCTTGCCCGCGACCAGGGGCTGCGTGTAGCACTGCATGGCCTGGATGACCCCGGTGACCACGGCGAACAGGATGATCGGCGAGATGTTCGGCAGGGTGATGTGCCGGAACCGCTGCCAGGCGCCGGCCCCGTCCAGCTCGGCGGCCTCGTACTGCTCCCTCGGTACGTCGAGCAGCGCGGCCATGAAGATGACCATCAGGTCGCCGACCCCCCAGACCGCGAGCAGGGTCAGTGCCGGCTTCGACCAGTCGGCGTCCGTGAACCAGCCGGGGGCGGGCAGGCCGGCCGCGTCCAGCAGGGTGTTGACCGGGCCGGTGCCGGGGTTGAGCAGGAAGACGAAGGCGAGGGTCGCGGCCACCGGCGGGGCCAGGTACGGCAGGTAGAACAGGGTCCGGAAGAGCCCGGCCCCCGTTTTGATCCGGGTGATGAGCAGGCCGGTGCCGAGGCCGAACACGACCCGGCAGCCGACCATCACCACCACCAGCCACAGGGTGTTGCGCATGGCCGGCCAGAACAGCGGATAGTCGGTGAAGACGTACGTCCAGTTGTCGAGGCCGTTGAAGGCGGGCGGGCGGAAGCCGTCGTACTTCGTGAAGGAGAAGTACACGGTGGACACGAGCGGGTACGCGAAGAAGACGGCGAACCCGATCAGCCAGGGCGACATGAAGGCCGCGGTCCGCAGGGCGGAACGCCGGCGCTTCGCCCGCAGCGCGGGAGCGGCGGCCGCGGTGCGAGCGGCGGGGGCGGCGGGGGCGGCGGGGGCGGGCACGGTGGCGGTCATCGTGGCTACTTCGCCTTCGCGATGTCCGTGTCGATCTGCCGGCCGGTCTTGGCGAGGCCGGCCGGGATGTCGGTGACGTCGCCCTTCTCGACCGCGTACGCGAGGTCCTGGAAGGTCAGCTGGTAGGTGCCGCCGTCGGCCCGGGCCGGGGTGGTGTTCGACTTCGGGTGCCGGGCGATGTCGAGGAAGGTCTTGAACTCCGGGGTGACCTCGAGGGCCGGGGACTCCAGGGCGGCCAGGGTGGAGGGCACGTTGTGGATGGCGTTGGCGAACGCCACGACCGCCTCCGTGTCGGTGGTCATGTACTTCACCAGTTCCCAGGACGCGTTCTGCTTCCTGCTGCCCGCGGCGATGCCCATGACCGTGCCCGAGAGGTAGCCCTTGCCGTAGTCGGCGATCTGGTCGTCCGGGACGGGCAGCGGCGCGGTCCCGATCTCGAACGTGACCCCGGCCTCCTTGGCCATCGCGGCCCGCCACTCGCCGTCGACCTGCATCGCGACCTGCCCCTTGTGGAAGGGGTGCTCGGCGCTCCACTCGTCCCCGAAGGTGCTGCGGAACTTCTCCAGCCTCTCGTAGCCGCCGAGCTTGGCCACCAGGTCCTTCTGCGCGGTCAGCATGTTCGCGAAGGCCGGGTCCTTGGCCAGGTTGGACGTGCCGTCGGCGCCGAAGTACGTGGGGCTCCACTGCGCGGCCAGGCGCACCGGGGTGGTCTCGTAGCCGTGGAAGGTCGGCATGACGCCCAACTGGTCGTACGAGTCCCCGTTCGGCTTGGTGAGCTTCTGCGCGTCCTCGACGAACCGGCTCCACGTCTTCGGGGGTTCGGTGATGCCCGCGGCCTTGAACGCGTCGACGTTGTAGACGAGGCCGTACGCGTCGTTCAGCAGCGGCAGCGTGCACTGGTTGCCGTTGAACTGGGTGTACTCCAGCAGGGTCTTGGGGAAGACCTTCGCCTTGTCGACCCCGGACTTGCCCAGGAACGGGTTCAGGTCGGCGAAGGCGCCGGAGTTGCAGAACTTGCCGACGCTGTCGGTGGTGAAGGAGGAGACCACGTCGGGGGCCTTGTCCCCGCCGGCGCGCAGCGCCTGGTTGATCTTGTCGTCGGTCATGTTGCCCGTGACCTTGACCTTGATGTTCGGGTGGGCCTTCTGGAAGCGGGCGATGTTCTCCTCGATCGCCTTGACCTCGCTCGGCGCGGACCAGCCGTGCCAGAAGTTGAGCGTGACGTCCTTGCCCGGATCGTCGGCGGCCGCGCCGCCGCTCTGGCCGGTACACGCGGTGGCGAGGACGGACATCGCGGCGAAGGCGGCTGCCGCGGCGGTCAGACGGCGGTTTCCGGACATGGCGGGGCTCGCTCTCTGCGGGAGGAACTTCCGGGGGATGTGCCAGGGGGTGCGGCGTCGCGTCGGGTGGTGCCGGTGGAGGTGCTGCTCGTACGGGCGCGGCGTGGCCGGGGGCCCGTCAGCGGCGGGAGGTGTCGAAGACCTCGTCGCGCGTGGCGGCGAGGGCGCTCTCCAGCGCGCCGCGCAGCACGGGCCGCTCGCGCACGGTGCCGGACACCAGGCGCGGCCGGGAGGGGGCGAGATCGGCGAGTTCGGTCTCGATGAGTTCGCGCAGCACGTCCCCGCCGGCGGCGGTCACCGCGCCCGACAGGACGACGATCTCCGGGTCGAGCACGGCCACCAGCGAGGCGAGCCCGGTGGCGAGAGCGGTGGCGTACTGCCGCAGGAGCCGCAGGTTCGCTCCCTCGGGGTGCTCGGCGGCCCGCGCGAGCAGCGCGACCGCGGCGGCGGCCAGCGCGGCCCCGGCGTCGTGACCGGCCCCGTGCGCGGCGTCATCCGCGGCTGCGTGCCCGGCCCGGTGCCCCGGGCCGCCGGCGGTCGCGGGCGGTGCCGTGATGCCGAGGGCGGCCGCCATCGCGGGCACCGCCTGGGCGCCGGCCAGTCCCTGGTAGCCCCCGGAGTTGACCCGGGTGACCTGACGGACCAGGGGATGGCCCGGGACGGGCAGGAACCCGACCTCGCCCGCGCCGCCGGTCCATCCGCGGTGCAGCCGGCCGCCGAGCACCAGGGCGGCGCCGAGGCCCTCCTCGTTCCACAGCAGGACGAAGTCGTCGTGCCCGCGGGCGGCGCCGAGGCGCTGCTCGGCGACGGCGGCCAGGTTCACGTCGTTCTCGTACCCGACCGGCATCGGCAGCGCCGCCGCCAGCTCCTCCAGGAGGGTGGGGGAGTGCCAGCCGGGGAGGTGGTCGGCGTACCGCAGGGCCCCGGTGCCCGGGTCGAAGGAGCCCGGGGTGGCGATGACGACCCGGTGGATGTCGGAGCGCTGGAGCCCCGCGTCCTTGACGGCCTCGCCGAGCGCCCGGGTGACCCGGTCGACGGCCGTGGATCCCTCGGCGTACGGGAGCTCGTGGCGGCCGGTCACCTCGCCGGTGAGATCGGCGACGGCCGCGACGATGCCGCCCGGGGTGACGTCCAGTCCGGCGACGTGCGCGGCGCGCGGGTTGACCCCGTACAGCTGGGCGCTGGGTCCGGGGCGGCCGCCGGAGGTGCCGGAGGCCACGACCAGCCCGGCCGCTTCGAGGCGGGCCAGCAACTGGGAGGCGGTGGGCTTGGAGAGCCCGGTGAGCCGGCCGATCCGGGTGCGGGACAGGGGCCCGTGCTCCAGCAGCAGGTCCAGCGCCGCCCGGTCGTTCATGACGCGGAGCAGGCTGGGGGTTCCGGGGGTGGTGCCGGTCATGAGCGCTCTCTCCGTCATCGGCTCACGCCGTGGCCAGGAACTGTTAGGTAAGTTTCCTGTTGGTGTGGGAGCCCTGTCTATGACGCGGGGCCCCCCCCAAAAAAAAAACTCAGGGTGCG